>JBOHST010000080.1:0-3878 GCA_050733375.1 Gemmatimonadales bacterium | reverse complement strand
GCGGTGGGGGTGGGGGTGGGGGCGGAAGCACTCCCAGCCCGGCAGGCTTGTACATGACCAAAGCCCATTTTGTCGATGATTTTGAGGGTTGGTTGAGAGGGAACCCCGAGTTTGAGATTCACATCCTTGGCCAGGCCGGGACCACCGATTCGTTGAGTGACTACCAGTGTGCCGGCGAGCACGCGGGCGGGCCGTATGTTTTCGACCAGAACGGCAACGACTGGAGCGGTAGCGTCCTACTGTTCAGTCAGCAGCAGATCAACAACTACAAGGCGGCCCACCCAGGTCATAGCATGCGGGTGTTTGCGGTCGAGGATGACGATACGGCGTGCAAGATCGTCGCCAACAAGGACGACGTGAATCGGATTCTCCAAAGAGCGGACAGCATCTACTCGAAGCGGACTGGGGGCCGTGACACGACGATAGCGTCCGGCAAGTATTTCAAGGCCGCCAAGGTGCTGCGCAACCTGTGGACACTGCTCGCATCGTTCATCAAGACGAACGACGAGCTGATCGGCACCGCCATCGAGGACGACGTCGTCGGCGCCTTCTATCCCGGGTTCGGCTGGATCGTGAAAGGCCAGAACAACATCACTCACGGATGGCTCAACCTGGAGATGCGCTGAATGAACAACCCGCTGCGTAGCTTCGCCGTGGTCGCGACCGTCGCGCTGAGCACTGGACTCGCCTGCCCATTGGCGGCGCAGTGGGGCCTCGGACTCGACATGCAACGGTCTGCTTATGGAGGTGGCTCGAAGGACACGAGCAGCGGCGGCCCGGGTGGGTCGTTTCGACCAGCGTACTCGCAAGGCGTCACGGTGCGCCTGGAACGCCGTCTGGGGCGAGTCACGGTCGGGCTGGGTGCCCGCTACGTCCGAGCGGCCATTGGGCTGGACGCCGAAGACATTTTCATCGGCCTCCGAGGGAAGTTCGCGGCGTTCGAGGCAATCCCGGAGCTTCGGGTACGCATCGCCCGATCGAAGCGCGGGCCCGCGTTGGAGCTGTACGGCGGCGCGGTGATCGGCGTCTGGGCGTTCGAGGATTTGGGGGCGCGCGCCGTCCCTGGGGCCACGGCGGGGGTGGCAGGCGAATTCCCCGTTTTTGATCGATTGACGGTTTCGCTGCGCATCGGCGGCAGCGTGTTGCGTTCCGTCTTCCGGGACGGGGAGCTGCCGCCTGAGCTGGTGATCAAGACGATGCGGCGCAGCGAGATCAGCCTCGGCCTGCGCTACGGTCGCTAATACGGCGGCGGCCCGAGGGCTCGCGCCCCCGGGCCGCTTTCGGGCGCTTCACGGCCGCCGCGGCTTGGGCGGGACTCCGGCGAGCCGCTCGGCGGCGAGTCGCTGAGTTTCCTCGATCGTTTCGGAGTCCTCGATCCCTCTGGCAACCACGGCATCCCGATCGGACGCAAGCGACTGGACGATCCGCCTCAGGTCCGGGTCCTTCAGGGCTATCGCGAGATCGATGGCCCACCACAACGTCGAGAAATACTGCTTCCCTGACAGCCGCTGCTTCGCGGCGCGCCGGATATCGTTGAGCGTGCCAGCTGACAGGGAGTGGGGGCCCGCTCCCTCGACCATAAACCTGAGCGTGAGCAAAGCCTCATCCACGACGTCGTCCATGGTCTCCCGAGACCTGACCGCGGCGAGAAGGGCTGGGACCGCCTCCTCGCCGAAGGCCACCAGGGCCCGGGTGACCGGCGCCCCGGTGCCAAGGGCGCCCATGAGCGCCGGGATCGCGCGGGGATCCCGCAGCTCAGCCACCACGCGCGACACTCTGGCGATGAACTCCGGGTCCTCGAGCGACTGGAGCGCCTCTCCGCGCCGCCCCGCCTGGTACCGCTGCGCACGAATCTGGCCCTCGCGCTCGAGAGCCGTAATCAGCGCCCCACGCAACTCCGGGCCCACATTCTGTGGCCCGAGTGTCCGCGCCGCCTCGAGGGCTCGGCTCCGTTCCATGGCGTTCCCACCAAGCATCTGCTGCGCGAGGGCAGACTGGTCCACCTGCGCCTGGACCGTTGCCGGGCCGAGCGCACCGGCAAACAGGGCAATGGCGAGCAGCACAACCTGTCGTCGCGTGTCCATGATGCTCTCCTTGCGAACTACCACGCAGCGTGAAGGTGGTGGTCGTCCGGGTAGGCGTCCCAGTCGCCGAGGCGGCGTTGTTCGACGTGTTCGCCCCGGCGGCACTTGGAGCGTGACTGACTGGTCTGGAGGCGTTCGTGCCCTAACTGGTCTCAACAGGGCCTCTCACGTCTTGGTCCAAGACAAACCTGGTTACAAGCGAAAGTGGGAGTGGGACGAGCGTCACCACGCCCGTCGCCTAATCAGCGCTAGATCATGATGCCACCGATATACACTCGGTCCGACACGCGGAAGATCAGCATGGGCACCCGAGATAGGTTCGTCTGGCCGGCGGCCAAGCGTTCGCCCACGACGACCGCGTAGTACGGACCGACCTGAAGGACGAGGAAGTCGAAGTCCTTCTCCCGAGACTGTTGCCACCCCATAGTGCCACGAAGCGTCGCCAGAGCTTCGCGGATCAAGCGGCTACACACGGTCTCGTTGGTGACGACCACCCTCGTGGCAGCCGAATCCACTTTCGAGATTCCGACACTGTCGCGAATCGCTTCCTGCGCATCGTCGAGAAAGTAGCCGGAGGCCACAGTCAGCGTGCCCTGGGGGCTGGGAAACGTCCCGCACTTGCTCCCTCCCCCCTGTGCCTCCAGGCCCTGATGAGCAGCCACCAACGCAAACCACAGCAGATAGCGACGCATGAGTAACCCCTTCGCGCAGTTAGGATCGCGGTTGAACGTGTAGACTGGATCGCCGGGCTGGAAGAACGGATCCATCCGATGGAGGTGCCCGTGGTCCATCACGTAGCCAGGAAAGGGCGATGCATCCATCGCCTTCTGATCTTTGGCGCTTGCCTTCGCTTGAAGGAATTCCGCCGAGTCGGCTCCACTCACCACGTCAGGCGCTGTCTGGAGTGGACCCGAAGGATGGGGTTGACGGTCGGCGCATGCACTGGATACGATGGCGACTGCGGCCGTAAGGGCGACGCGTCGGGCAGAAGCGCATTGGAAGTGAGGCAAGCACAAAATCCATGCAGTCTTCCGATTGGGTTTTCACTCGGCCTCCTCATGTTCCGATGTTGACCTCTGACCTGCAGCAGCGATACGGTCGCTGATACGACGGCGGCCCGAGGGTTCGCGCCCCGGGCCGCTTTCGGGCGCTTCAGGGCCGCCGGGGCTTTGGTGGGACTCCGGCGAGCCGCTCGGCGGCGAGTCGCTGGGTTTCCTCGATCGTTTCGGGGTCCTCGATCCCTCTGGATACAACAGCGTCCCGATCGGACGCCAGCGACTGGACGATCCGCCTGAGGTCCGGGTCCTTCAGGGCTATCGCGAGATCGATGGCCCACCACAACGTCGAGAAATGCTGCTTCCCTGTCAGACGCTGCTTCGCGGCGCGCCGGATCTCATTGAGCGTGCCAGCTGACAGGGGGTGGGGGCCCGCACCCTCGACCATAAACCTGAACGCGAGCAAGGCGTCGTCCACCACGTAGAGCGTGGTTTCTGGAGACCGGACCGCGACGAGAAGGGCTGGGACTGCCTGCTCGCCGAAGGCGACAAGGGCGCGGGTGACCGGCGGCCCGGTGCCGAGGGCGCCCACCAGCGCCGGAATCGCCCCGGGGTCTCGCAGTTCAGCCACCACGCTCGACACTCTGCCAATGAACTCCGGGTCCTCCAGAGGCTCGAGCGCCTCCCCGCGCAGATCGGCATGGTACCGCTGCGCATGATTCTGGCCCTCGCGCTCAAGCGCCCTAATCAGCGCCGCGCGGAGCTCCGGGCCTATCTGGGGACCGAGCGCCCCCGCCGC
>JBOHST010000079.1:0-6583 GCA_050733375.1 Gemmatimonadales bacterium | reverse complement strand
ACGCCGGCATTGCCGACCGTGAGATCTGTGAACGATGCGACACCCGAGACGGCGCCTTGGATCAGATTCCCACCGAGCACGGCGTTTCCCGGATTTGCCCCGAAGTCGATCGAGACGTTGTTGGCCGCGCTCGTGTTGGTGTTCCCATACGGGTCCTGGATGGCGACCTGGAGCGGTGGCGCGATGGGCACGCCCGCCCCGATCGTGAGCGGCGGCCCAGCGGTGAAGGCGAGCTGAGCGGGCGCCGCTGCGTCCACGTTGAACGGGGCCGTCGTGCCCGGGGTGAGGCTCCCTGAACCGGCAACGAAGCTGTAGCCGATGCCACTCGTGTTGATGGTAACCGGGAACGTGGCCACTCCCGCCACCGCCGCTACCGTCTGGGGGCCGAAGCTGATCCCGCCGGGATTGGCACTGATCGTGAGGGTGACGTCGCCCGTAAACGAGGTCGCCGGACTGCCGAGCGCGTCCCGTGCGGTGACCACCAAGGTGAACGTGTTTCCCGCGACGACGCTTCCCGTCGGTTGAGCCGTGAAGGCCAGGAGCGTGGCCAGGGCCTGGACGGTCTGGTTGCACGTCACCGGCGTGAGGCCGCTCACCCCGATCGAGAACGCGGCCGGCCCCTGTGGCGGCAGCGTCGCGAACGTTTGCGCCAGGCCATTGTCGTCCGTGACGACGAGGGGCGTCGCCACCGACCCGCCGAGCGGGGCCGTGAACTGCACGGGAATCCCCTTCACGCCGAGGCCGTCCAAAGCGACGACCCGCGCCACGATGGGCTGGGGCAGCTGCGCCCCAGGAGGTCCGCTTTGGCCGCACCCGCTCACGATGTTGATCCCTGTCGGCGCCGGAATGAACGTGATCGGCGTGGACACAAACACGTTGCTGGGCGTGCGCGCCTCGACGTCGACGGTGCTGCGCGAGGACGGTGCGGTGAGCAGACCAGTCGCGTCGACCTTCGCGATCGTGGTGTCGCTCGTGGTCCACGACGCGTAGAAGTTCAGCACGGGTGTGCCCTGCGCGTCCTGCGCCGTCAGTCGAAACAGCAGCGCGCCGCCCTGAGTCAGCACCGAATCCACCGGGCCGATCGTCAAGGTGGCGACGTTCTGTCCCGGCCCGCTATAGGTGACGGGGAGCTGGGCGGGTGGGTTGGCGGTTCCCGCCTCGAGCGAAACATCCTGCGTGCCAGAGAACAGCAGCTGCGTGCCGCTCAACAGCTGGATCGTCACCCGGAACGTCTCGGGCGACGCCTGCATCGGGATGTCGGCCTGGAGCGGCAGTTCCGTCTGATTGGGCGGAAAGAAGAACGTCCGGTTGAACACCGTGTCGGCCGGCAACCGGACGACGATGAGACGGACGGTATCGATCGTGAGGTTGAAGAGCGCGAGGTCGGGCGACGTGGGCATCACGACCTGGACGGCGAGCGCGGCGCGGCCCCCTGGACCGGCCGCCGGATGGTCGCAGGTTGTAAGGGCGAAGGCGAGGCTCGCGAGCGCGGCAACGAGCCGCGGCCGCCGGGGCGCGGTCGGCTGGTTCATGGGTCCGGCCCAAAAGACATTGCAAGAGCGGGGCCGTCAAGAGACGAGTGTGGCGTCGGTGCGACGGAACGACCCCGGGCCGGCCTACGGCCAGATGATAAGAGCATCGCCAGTCGACTGGAACCGCGCGCCGGTCGCGGTCGGCGTTGGGGCGACCAAGGTCACGGTAAACCGTCCGTTCCCCAGGACCGGGTCGTTGGCCCGCAGGTGGAAGCCCGGGTTGGGCGGCGTTCCGAGGAACTGGAGGTTGTTGAACGTAGCCGACCCCAGCGTTCGGGTGACGTCGAGCTGGATCGCCGAGGGGGAGAAGTTCTGGAACACGACGTCGTCGAACACCCCGATAAACTGTGTGTCGCTCGAGTCGACCACCAGCGGCATGTTGTCGATGATCAAACTGTCGACGATGAGACCCTTGGTCGTGAGCGAGTGGCCGTTGCCGAAGATCTTGCTGTGCAACCCGAACCCTGAGGGCGACGCGATCAACAGGCCGAGTGAGAAAACCGCGCTCGCCAGGGATACGCCGCCGCCCCGGTTCAATACATCGACGTCACCGAAATGCGAGGTCCCGCTCGCCGTCCCGGGGTTCGCGAAGCTGACGTTCTGCAGGCCGGTCCCGATGAACAGGGTGAGGAAGAAGGTGTCCGCGGCGAAGCTTTCGGGATCCCCCGACTGGGAGAAGCTCCCCAGCAACTCGATCGTGCCATTCAACAGCTTGCCGGCTTGGCTGCCGCCTCCGAAGGCGGCATCGCCATTCACGACGAGCAGCGGCCCGGCGTTCATCTGGATCGTCGCCGTGCCCGAGGTGCTGAAGTTGCCGCCAACCGAGACGAACGCCGACGCACCCAGATCGAAGCTGGCCGACCCCACCACGTCCAGGTTCCCGGTGGCCGTCAGGCTCGTCACCACCGTGACCGATCCTGGTACCACGACGCTCGGCAAGGACCCCTGCACCGTCGTCCCGCTGCCGGTCAGGGCGACCGTGCCGGGCTCGAGCACGGATCCCGCGGCGTCGACGTGCCCCGCCGCGGTGAGGGCGAAGCCGTTCGCGCTGACCGTCGCGCCGACGTCGACCGTCAGGTCCATGACCGAGACGTTGTTCGTGAGCACCGGCTGATTGGTCGCCACCGGGATGCGCACATTGTCCGTGGCCCCCGGTACGCCCGTCGGACTCCAGTTGCCCGGCTCCGACCAGTTGGTGTCTATCGCGCCGCTCCACAGCTTCACGGCGCCGGTTGGGAGCACGTTGAAGGGGTCGCTGACGAGCAGCGGCAAGCCCAACGCCGATGCGCCCAGTGTGTAGCCGCTGCCGGGCGAATCCAGCGTGAGATCGGCGAATACGGCAAGGCCGCCAAGCGGGGTCTGGGCCGTCGTCCCGCGGAGCGTTGCCTGGCCGGGGTTGTCCTGAATCGTGAGCGTGATCGGGTCAGTCGAGGTCGAGACCACGTTATTGAAGCTGTCGAGCACCACCACAGCCACCGCGGGGGTCATGACGATGCCCTGGGTGACGCTGGACGGCTGTTGGACGAACGCGAGGTGATGCGCCACGCCGGACGACACCGACACGAGTTGGCTCCCCGTGATCTGCGCGTTCGCCACGTCGGTCGCGACCACGAGGTGCGTCCCCACGGTCTGGAGCGTCGCGGCGTTGGGGAACGCGTGCACGCCCGCATCGCCTGCCGTGAACGTGTAGTCCGGCGGCAGCGTGGCCTGGTTGTCCGTGGCGGTGAAGCGAATCGTGCCCCGATAGCCCGGGTCGATATTCCCGGCGATGTCCCGCGCCGTCACGACGATCGACAGAGTCGAGCCGGCCGCGATTGCCGGCGGCGTTACGATGACTTCCAGGTGCGTGGCGGCGCCCGCGACCACGTCGAACGGCAGACTCGTGGCGCTCGACGTGCCGGCGGCGGCCGCCTGCAGCGTGTAGGTCCCGAGTGAGTCGAGGATCAGATTCCCGAACGTCGCGACGCCGGCGACCGCGGCGAATGTGGTCGTTCCGGTGAGGGCCGCGCCAGGCGGACCCGTGTTGATCGAGACGGTCACGGCGCCGGTGAACGTCAGCACCGGGTTGCCCAACGCATCCTGGGCGACGACCTGCACCGGCGGGAAAATGGGCGAGCCGGACGGTGTCGTGGCGGGGGGGTGCACCGTGAAGGCCAGCTGCGTCGCGGTCCCGACCGCGCTCTGGGAGCACGAGACCGTACCGAGCCCGGGTGCGCTGACCTGGAACAGCACCGGGCCCGAGGTCGGGCCCAGCGTGACCAATGTCTGCGCGAGGCCGGCCGGGTCGGTCACCACCTGCGCCGTGGTCACGGACGCGCCCGCCGGCGCCGTGAACGTCACGACGACGCCCGCCACGCCGAGCCCGTCGCCCGCGATCACTTTCGCCACAATCGGCTGCGGCAGCTGGGTGAGTGCGGGCCCGACCTGTCCACAGCCGCTCACGATGCTCAGCGCCGTCGCGGCCGGCGCGAAGGTGATCGGCGTACTCGCGCTGACGCTGTTCGGCGTCCGCGCCGTCACCGTGACCGTGCTGCGAGTCAACGGTGCGACGATTCGTCCGGTGATGTCGATCGGGACCGCCACCGGGTCGCTGGTGGTCCAGGAGAGGTAGAAGTTCGCCACCGGATTGCTCTGCGCGTCGAAGGCCGAAGCGCGAAACTCCAGCGGGGCCCCTTGGGTCAACACCGAATCGAGCGGCCCGATGATCAGCGTCGCGACGTTCTGCCCGGGTCCCGCGTAGCTCACGGGGATCTGCGCCGGGGGGTTGCTCGATCCGGACGACAGCGTCACGTCCTGCGTGCCGGAGAACAGCAGCGTGGTCCCGCTCAGCAGCTGGATCGTGAGCTGGAACGTCTCCGGTGACTGCTCCAGCGTGACTTCGGCGGAGAGCTGCAGGCTGTCGAGACTCGGCAGGAACGCGAAGTTCGAGTCGAACACCGTGTCCGCCGGCGGGCGGACGACAATGAGCCGGATGGTGTCGATCACCAGGTTGAACGCGGCCAGCTCGAACGACGACGGGAGCACGGCCTCGACGGCGAGCGCCACTCGGCGCCCGGGGCCCGCAGCGTCCCGCGCGCAGGTCGTGAGCGTACCGGCGACGACGAGCGCGGTGAGCGCCCGAGCACCAGTGACGCAACGCGAAGCCATCAAGCCAATTGACCGCCCGCCTGGAGGCCCGTCAAGCCAGTGGCGGTCACGCGGGCGCGATTGGAGGATGGCCGGTTATCATTGCATCCATGCACACCGCCACACGCACCCACGGCTTCACCGAATCCGTGATTCGCAGTATGACCCGCCTCGCCAACCAGCACGGCGCCATCAATCTCGCCCAGGGGTTCCCCAACTTCCCCTGCCCCGCGGTGCTTAAGGAAGCGGCCGCCAAGGCGATCCATGCCGATATCAACCAGTACGCCATCACGTGGGGCGCCAAACATCTGCGCGACGCGATCGCGAGGAAATACGCCGACTGGTACGGCATGGCCGTGAACCCTGAGACCGAGATCACAGTCACGTGCGGCGCCACTGAAGCGATGGCGTCGTCATTGCTCGCCATCGTGGACCCCGGCGACGAAGTGATCGTGTTCGAGCCGTTCTACGAGAACTACGGGCCCGACGCGATCCTGTGCGCGGCGAAGCCCGTGTTCGTCCCGATTGCCCCCGACGGGACCCTCGATCTCGATCGGCTGCGCGCGGCGTTCTCGGACAAGACGCGGGCGATCATCGTCTGCACGCCCAACAATCCGATCGGCAAGGTCTTCACGCGGCCGGAGCTCGAGGCGATCGCCGAGTGCTGCCGGCGACACGACTGCTACGCGGTGACCGACGAGATCTACGAACACATCTATTACGAGGGGCGGCACGTCCCGATCGCCACGTTGGACGGGATGCGCGAGCGCACCATCACCGTCAGCGGCGCCTCGAAGACGTTCAGCATCACGGGGTGGCGCATCGGCACGATCGTGGCCCCCGCCCAGGCGACCGACGCGATCCGGAAGGTGCACGACTTCCTCACCGTCGGCGCCCCGGCCCCGCTCCAGGAGGCCGTCGCCGTCGCGCTCGAGACCCTGGGGCGCGACTACTATGAAGGATTGGCGCGGGACTACCGCGCGCGGCGCGATCTCCTGTGCGACGCGCTCTCGGCGGCCGGCTTCCACTGTACGCCGCCCGCCGGGGCGTACTACGTGATGACCGACTTCACGGGCGTCTCGGATCTCCCCGATGACCGGTTCGCGGAGTGGTTGACGCGCGAGCACGGCGTCGCGCCCGTGCCGGGCTCGAGCTTCTACAGCCGGCCGGAGCTGGGGAGAACGATCGTACGGTTCGCTTTCTGTAAGACAGAGGATGTACTCCAGGAGGCAGCAAACCGGTTACGAGGCCTCCCGCGCTGACCCCGCCGAGCCTCTGGCTCTCGGGGTTCCGCGGAAGGCTCGTAACGTCCTCCGGCGTTAACGACAGGTTACACCGTGCCCGCGGCTTCCTGGAGTCGCTGGTCGGCGGTGAACAGCTCCAGGCCATCGATTCGCCTGCGTGCGACAAGGAAGGTCGCGAGATGCAGCGCATCGAGGGTTCGGAGTGACCGATCGGGCGCGACGTGGGCGGCCAGATCGCAGACTGTCGGGGTCAGCTCCCACATTTCGCAGCGGCTCCACAGCGCGTCGAGCTCGCGTCGTGCGTCCGCCAGACGACCCTCAGCGACGGTGCCTTGCTGCCGCACCCGCAGCAGGGCGCGGGCCAATTCGACGAGGGACAGGCGCGACGTCACGAGCACCCGCGCCGCGCCGATTCGGGCCTCGAACTCCGGCGTCGTGCCGCGCTCCAGCGTGGCCCGCAGGCCGACGGAGGTGTCGAGATAGAGGGGCGAGCCGGGAGGCATGGCGCCGTTCAGCGCCGATCCTGCCTTATTTCATCCAGCACGGCTTGGGCGGTCCCGGACGGGAGTCCGAGCCCCTGGCTGCGCCAAGTCCAGTCGCCTTTGGACTGGGCTGCACGGGTGACCTCGCCGGAGGCCGAGAGCGCTTCAAGGAGGGCGTCCAAGTCCTCGGTGACCGGGG
>JBOHST010000078.1:0-9483 GCA_050733375.1 Gemmatimonadales bacterium | reverse complement strand
GCCCGGGCCGCGCGGCTGGATCCGATCGTGGCGCTGCGCGCGGAATGAAGTTCCACTCGCTCTCCGAGGGCCTCGGCATCGCCCTCGATCAGCTCCGGGCGAACAAGCTGCGCTCGGCGCTCACGATTCTCGGCGTGGTGATCGGCGTCGCGACGGTCATGGCGATGGCGTCGATTGTCCAGGGCATCCGCGACCAGATCATCACCACGATCGAAGTCGCGGGTCCCAAGACGTTCTATGTGGTCCGCATTTTCTCGCAGACGCCGCTCAACCCCGACGCCCTCCCCAAGGAGGTCCGGATCCGCCCGGTGGTCAAACCGGAGGAAGCCCGCGCGATCGCGCTGCTGCCCGAGATCCAGTACGCGGGAATATGGGTGCAGCTGTTCCAACGGATGGATTACGAGGGCGCGCGCACCCAGATCATGACCCAATTCGGCGCCGACGAACGCTATATGGAGATCCAGGGTGGCCAGCTATTGCGTGGCCGCTTCTTCACCGCCGCCGAGGTCAACGGCGGGGCGGCCGTCGTGGTGCTGGAAGAGCGACCCGCTGAGAAACTGTTCGGCCGGCTCGACCCCATGGGCCGCTACGTGCGGGTCGCGGGGAAGCCGCTGCGGGTGATCGGCCTGTACCAGAATCCGCAGAACATCTTCCAGCCGCCGTCGCAGGAAATCGGCGCGATCCTCCCGTTCGAAACGGCGCGGCGGTTTTTCCGGTACGACGAGACCAACGCGCTGTGGATCGTCGTGAAACCGCGGAACCACGTTCCCGTGAGCGAGGCGATGGACGCGGTCACGGTGCAGCTGCGCCGGCTGCGCGGGTTGCGCCCGGCCGACCAGAACAGCTTCGACCTGATCACGCAGGACCAGATCCTGGACATTTTCAACCAGCTGACCGGCGTGTTCTTCCTCGTGATGCTCGCCCTGTCATCGGTCGCGTTGATGGTGGGGGGAATCGGGGTGATGGCGATCATGATGGTCTCGGTCACCGACCGCACGCGCGAGATCGGCGTGCGCAAGGCGTTGGGGGCCACGAAGCGCGAGATCATGTGGCAGTTTCTGGTCGAGGCCGCGACGCTGACGTTGCTGGGCGGGCTGATCGGCGTGGTCGTGGGACTGGGATTGGGAGAGGTGTTGAAAGCCGTGCTCCAGACAGGCTCCGGCGTGCCGATCTGGAGCGCCGTCGTCGCCTGCCTCGTGTCCGTCGCGATCGGACTCGTCTTCGGCGTGATGCCGGCGACGCGGGCGGCGAAACTGGATCCCATTGAAGCCCTGAGGTACGAGTGAGCGTAGACCTGCTGGCGATCGCGGCCCACCGCGACGACGTCGAGCTGACCTGCGGCGGCACGCTCGCCCGCGCGTCGCGCGCCGGCCATCGGGTCGGCATCCTGGACCTCACGCAGGGCGAGAGCGGCACGCGCGGCTCGGCGGAGCTGCGCGCCGCCGAAGCGGAACGCGCCGCGCGGGCGCTCGGCGTGGGGGTGCGACTCAACGCGGGGCTCCCCGATGCGCACCTACAAAACGACGAGCCGTCGCGCGAGCGGCTGGTGCAGCTGTTGCGCGAGACGCGGCCCCGGGTGGTCATCCTCCCGTTCCCCGTCGGCCGTCACCCCGATCACCGTGTCGCCGCGGAGCTGGGGCGCGACGCCTGCTACCTCGCGGGACTGGCGAAGTATGCGGCGCGTCCGGGCGTCGAGCCCCACCGGCCGTTCAAGGTGCTCTACGCCCTCGCTTACCGCGAGGACCCGGTGAAACCGTCGTTCGTGGTGGACATCTCCGACAGCTTCGACGCCAAGATGGCCGCCATCCGTTGTTATGCGTCCCAGTTCGAAGGGGCGAAGGCGGCGGGCGAGATCTTCCCCACCGGCCAGGACCTCTACGAGCTGATCCGCATCCAGTCGGCGCACTATGGCTCGCTGATCCGCAAGCCGTACGGCGAGCCCTACTTCACGCACGAGACCGTGGAAGTGGACGACGTGTTGTCGCTTGGCGTGTCCAGCCTCTAGCTCTAGATTCCCGGTTCGATGACCACCCGTGTCGTGTATCTCGACCACGCCGCCACCACTCCGGTGCGGCCGGAAGTGCTGGACGCCATGCTCCCGTACCTGCGGGACGAGGCGTTCGGGAATCCATCCTCCGCCCATCGGTTCGGCCGCGCCGCGCGCGCCGGCATTGAGGAGGCGAAGCGCCAAATCGCCGTGGCGGTCAACGCCGAGCCGAACCAGGTGATCTTCACATCGGGCGGCACCGAGGCCGACAACCTCGCCGTGATCGGCGCCGCGCTGGCGTCGCGCGATCGGGGCGGCCCGTTCCGCGTCGCGGTGTGCGCTACCGAGCACAAGGCGATTCTCGCCGCCGCCCACGCCGTCGCCCACCTCGGCGGCGAGGAGATCGCGCTCCCGGTGGACGCCGCGGGAAGCGTGGACGAGGCGGCGCTCGATGCGGCCCTGGCCCGCGGCGTCGCGGTGGTGAGCGTCATGTGGGTGAACAACGAGGTGGGCACGCTGCAGCCCGTGGCGCGGCTCGCCGCCCGATGTCGCGACGCCGGCGTCTGTTTTCACACCGACGCTGTCCAGGCGTTCGGCAAGATCCCAGTGTCCGTCCGCGAGGTGCCCTGCACCCTGCTCACCATTTCCGGCCACAAGATCGGCGCCCCGAAAGGGATCGGGGCGCTGGTGGTGCGCGATCGCCGCGCCGTGGAAGCGATCATCCATGGCGGGGGCCAGCAGTTCGGCCTGCGGCCCGGCACCGAAAACGTCCCCGGCGTCATCGCGCTCGGCAAGGCGGCGGAGTTGGCGGCCGCCGAGCAGGCCGAGCTCGCCGCGCGCCTGCGGGCCTTGAGCGACGACCTCGAGGGACGGCTCCACGCGCTGTTCCCCGATGCGGTGGTCCACGGCCCGCGCGATACGCGCGCCCCGCACGTGGTGAACGTTTCGTTCCCCGGCACCGACTCCGAGGCGATGCTGATGCACCTCGACCTCGCGGGCATCGCCTGTTCGGCAGGCTCGGCGTGCAGCACCGGCGCGGTCGAGCCGTCCCACGTGCTCACGGCGATGGGCGTGCCGCGCGAGCTGGGCATCGCCGCGTTGCGGTTCTCGTTCGGCCGCTCGAGCAGCACGAGCGACCTGGACGCGCTGGTGGGGGCGCTCCCGAGAATCGTGGAGAAAGTGCGCGGGCTGGCCGCGATCCTGCACCGATGACCAGACAATTGCGGATCATGGATTGCGGATTGCGGATCACGCATTGCGGATTGGGAAATGCGGTGTGTGGATCACGCATTGGGGGTCGGGGAATACGGATTGCGAATGGGTGAAGCGATCCGCAATCCCCAATCCGCTATCGGGGTGGCGGGCTCAGTGAAGGGCCGCGTTCTCGTCGCCATGTCGGGCGGCGTCGATAGCTCGGTGGCGGCGGCGCTGCTCGTGGAGGCCGGGTACGACGTCATCGGGGCCACCCTGAAGCTGTTCTGCTACGGGGACGACGTCCCGGACCGCCCCTGCTGCTCGCTCGACTCGATCACCGACGCGAAACTCGTCGCCCATGCGCTCGGCATTCCCCACTACGTCCTCAACCTCGAGGACCGCTTCGGGCACGACGTGATCGACGATTTCGTGCGGGAGTACGCGCGCGGCCGCACGCCGATTCCCTGCGTGCGCTGCAACTCATTCACGAAATTCCGCGACCTGCTCGCGCACGCCGACGCCCTCGACTGCGACTCCCTCGCCACCGGCCACTACGCCGTGGCGCGCGACGGCGCGTTGTATCGCGGCACGGATCCCCAGAAGGATCAGTCCTACTTCCTCTGGGGGATCGAACGCGCGGTGGTGGGCCGGCTGCTGACGCCGGTGGGGACGCTCACCAAGCGCGACACCCGCGCCATCGCCCGGCGGCTCGGCCTCGGCACCGCCGAGAAGCGGGAGTCGGTCGAGATCTGCTTCGTCCCGGACGGCGACTACGTCGCGGTACTCGAGCGGCGGCTGCCCGCCGATGCGCCGGCCCTGGCGCCCGGCCCGCTCGTGACGGCCGGGGGCGAGGTGCTGGGCGAGCACGCCGGGTTCGCGCGCTACACCATCGGCCAGCGGCGCGGCCTCCCCGGCGGATTCCCCGAGCCGATGTTCGTCGTCGACATCCGGCCCGAGACACGCGAAGTCGTCGTCGGTCGCAGCACGGATCTGTTTCGACACGACGTGTCGCTCGCGGAGGTCAACTGGCTGGCCGACCCGCTCGCGACGGGCGACGCGGTGTGGGTGCAGTGCCGCTATCGCGCGCGCGCGGTCGCCGGCACGGTTGATGCCCTCACCGCGGGTGGGTTGCGCCTGCGCCTCGCCGAGCCGGTGCGGGCCATCACGCCGGGACAGTCGGGCGTCCTGTACGACGAAGACGGACGGCTGCTGGGCGGCGGCGTTATCGATTGACCGCCGCATCACTCCCGGCGTAACTCCAAGACCCGGCGCGCTTTCGTGGCGGGGCAGCAGCCACCAATGACTGGTGCGCCGCGTCACCGCTGGCCCCAGCAACGGGGCCGATACTAATGTAGCGAATCAGCGCCCGATGCCCCGGCCATCATTCGGAGGCAGTCCATGTCCGTTTCCCACAAGCTGCGGGCCCTCGCCGGCCTCACCCTCGCCGCCCTGGCCGCATGCAGCGAACACACCGGCCCTGCGAGGCTCGCCGATCCGGCGGCCACGGCGGCGAAAGTCAACGCCGTCGACAGCGTGTTCAGCGTCCCCGCGATCGATGCGTTCACCAGCATCGGCGACCTGATCGATCCCGCGAGCGGCCTGGCGCCGGCGGCGAACCTGGTGCGGGCGACACAGCCCGACGCCCCGCGCCCCTGGGCGCCGGGGTACGCGGGCGCTGCCCAGCGCTACCGCGCCTTTGGAACCCTGTCGCTCGCCCCCAGCAACACGCTCGGCCTCATCCCCGACGAGCTGAAGGGGAAGACGTTCGAGTGGGACATTGCCACCGACCATTACGTGGTCACCGATCGGCCCGGGGCGCCGGCGGACGGGGTGCGATTCATTCTGTACGCCATCAACCCGATCACGCGCCGACCGGCGGAGCCGCTCGTCGAAGTCGGGTACGTCGATCTCATCGATCTCAGCACCGAGAACTCGCGGTCGCTCCGCATTGTGGTGAACGGGGTGGGCGGAACCCCCAACTATGTCGACTACACCGTGACCGGCACCCTCACGCCCGGCCAGTTCACCGCCTCCGCGAACGGGTTCATCTCGAACGGCGAGAGCGGCGACGCCAGCAAGAAGCTGATCTTCGAACTGGAGGCGACGCTCACCCTGACCAGCTTCACGTTCACTGCCTCGCTGACGCTCGATCATCCGGCCGTCACGATCACCGAGACGACGACGGCGACCAAGTCTTTGACCGGCGTCACGCTGACGATCGATTTCACGCTCGTCGAGCCCGCCCAAAAGGTGCAGCTGCTCGGCTCGGTGACGGTGACGGATGACGACCGCGAGAGCGACGGCCACCGTGAAGAGGGCCCCGGCCGCCACGGCGATGACGGCATCCTCACGGCCGACCTCCAAGTGCTCGTGAACGATCAGCTGTTCGCGACCATCAAGGGCACCGCGCCCGACATCCAGATACTCGG
Organism: Gemmatimonadales bacterium; assembly: GCA_050733375.1. Taxonomy (GTDB): domain Bacteria; phylum Gemmatimonadota; class Gemmatimonadetes; order Gemmatimonadales; family GWC2-71-9; genus DASTHG01. Next base: position 3,873 of record JBOHST010000078.1, on the reverse strand, counting down.
CGCTGACGGACAGCCCTTGAGCGCGGAGGAACTGCACGCGCTGCGCGAGCTGTTCCGGTTCCCGGCCCGCGTGTTCAGCTTCTTCCAGGATCTGCTCCACCCCGTGCGGCGCTGTTTCCGCGTCTAAGGCGGCCGCGCGACCGGAGCGCGGCTCCGGTCATTGGTCATCAATCCTTGGGAGGAATGTCATGTTCCGTTCCCCGGTACGGCTGGTGGCCAGCGCCACGACCACCAGCGAGGTGCTCGACACGCTCAGCGCCGAAATCCGCGTGAACGGGCAGGTATTCGCGACGATCGAGGGCAACGCGCAGAGCGTGACGTTGTACGACGCCAACGGCGACGTCATTCAGGACGCCGGCGCGCAGCATGACGTGTACGTAGCGCTGAACAACTTGCGTGAGGCGGTGGAAGCGACCCTGGACTTCATCGAGGACCTGTTCGACCCGTTCGACGACTAGCTCGCGGGCCGGATCGCCGCGGCCCACTCTGGGCCCCCGCACGCGACGCCCCCGTCGGGCCCTGGCCCGGCGGGGGTGTTTGCGGTACATCCTACGATGACCTCCAGCGGACCCCCACGCCCGTGACCTCACGCCGCCGCTTCCTCGGCTCCCTCCTCTCCGCCACGGCGGCCGTGCCGGTCGTCCCCGCGCTCACCAACGGCGCGCTGGCGCACGTGGCCCGGACCGTGGGGGTCGTGGCCGGACGCCCCGCGGCGGCGGTCGCCGACGACGAAGATTTCTGGCGCGAGATCCAGAACGCGTTCACGGTGGACCGCGCGCTGATCAACCTCAACAACGGCGGCGTAAGCCCGAGCCCGCGCATCGTGCAGGAGGCGATGCGGCGCTACCTCGAGTTCTCGAATCAGGCGCCGGTGTTCACGATGTGGCAGGTGCTCGAACCCGAGATCGAGGCGATCCGGCAGCGACTGGCCGTGGACTTCGGCTGCGACCCCGAAGAGATGGCGATCACCCGCAACGCCTCCGAGGCGCTCGAGATCGTGCAGCTCGGGCTGCCGCTCGAGCGCGGCGACGAGGTGCTGACGACGAACCAGGACTACCCGCGCATGATCACCACCTGGGAGCAGCGGGCGCGGCGCGAGGGGATCGTGTTGAAGCAGCTCTCCTTCCCGGTGCCGCCACCGTCCTTGGATGATCTGGCGCGGCGCTTCGAGGACGCGATTACCCCCCGTACCAAGGTTCTGCATGTCTGCCACATCACGAACCTCACGGGCCAGATCTTCCCGATCAAGAAGATCTGCCAGATGGGGCGCGCGCGCGGGCTCGAGGTGATCGTGGACGGGGCGCATGCCTACGCGCACTTCCCGTTCACCCGCGACGACCTGGACTGCGACTACTACGGGACCAGCCTGCACAAGTGGCTCCTGGCGCCGCACGGCACCGGGTTCCTGTACGTGCGGCAGGCGAAGATCCCGGGCGTGTGGCCGATGATGGCGGCGCCGCCCGAGATGAACGCGAACATCCGCAAGTTCGAGGAGATCGGCACGCACCCGGCGGCGAATCACAACGCCATCGCCGAGGCGCTCACGTTCCATCAGGGGATCGGCGCCGAGCGGAAGGCGGCGCGGCTGCGCTTCCTGCGAGATCGCTGGATGAAGCGGCTCGGGCAGGTGCCGGGAGTGAAACTGCTCACGCCCGACGACCCGAAGCAGTCATGCGGGTTGGCGTCGTTCACGCCCGGCGCCCTCGACGTCGGGAAGTTGACCGGGTACCTGTGGGACAAGCACCGCATCATCGTGACGGCGATCGCGCATCCCGAGTTCAACTGCATCCGGGTGACGCCGAACGTGTACACGCTGGTGCAGGAAATCGATCGGTTTGCGGAAGTGGTGGAGGCGGCGGTGCGAAAGGGGATTCCGGTGTAAGACAGTGCGTAGTGAGTTGTGCGTTGTTCGTGACGGTTCAGGAGCACCTTGCGGTACCGCCAAGAGATTTCCGCACCGTCGCGAACAACGCACTACTCACTACTCACATTTGTTCAGCGGTTTCCCGCCACCCACGCCACAATCCTCAACGGCCCTCCGGAGCCACCACCGATCTTCATCGGCAACGCGATCACGAACGCCCCGGTCGCCGGCAACTGGTCCAGATGGGCGACGTTTTCGAACGCCGGGATGTTCGCGGCGAACAGCAGCTGGTGGGCCTCGAACGTCTGCGACTGGCCGAAGTCGATGCTCGGCGTATCGATCCCGACCGCCTTGACGCCGCGGTCGCGCAGCCAGCGCGCGGCGTTGGGGTGGATGCCCGGGAAGTGAAGCTCGGGCACCGCCGCCGGACCGGTTGCCGTCGTCCCGAGGTAGCGCGCGCGGTCGGGCCAGCGGCTGCCCCAGCCGGTGCGGAACAGCACGATCTTCCCCGCGAGCGAATCCAGTCCGGCGCCCTCGAGCAGCTCCGAGGTGATCTGATAGTCCGCCCCCGCGGCTGCGACCTGACTCGTGACGTCGACGACCGCGGCCACGCCGATCAGCTGATCGAGCGGGATTTGGTCGGTGGAATGTTTCCCCTCGGCGAAATGGACGGGGGCATCGAGGTGCGTGCCGCCGTGCTCGGCCGCGGCGATGTTGTTCGCCGCGTAGTAGTAGCCGGCCGCCGTGCGCTGGGCGGAGACGACCTCGAGCCGGAACGGCTGGGCCGTCGGCCAGTAAATGGTGGTCGAATCGAAGGGATAGGAGAGGTCGACCCAGGAGCCGGACTGCAGCACGTCGATGGGATTGACCCGTGGTCCGCACGCGGCGGCCAGCGCGAGCAATACGGCGACAGCGGTGCGCAACATGAAACGGCTCCGATGAGAGAATGGTAGGCATCAGTCAGACAGCATGGGGATGCTCGTCCCACTTTTCCGACCTTGAAACGTCGGCTCGGCGCCTGACGGCGGGACGCTCTTCAGAGCGTGCCGACGCGTCAGCGTCGCCCAGCCCGGCTTTCAAGCCGGGAATTCCTCGGGCGCCGGTCATCAGACCAACATACGAAGCACCTTGTCACAAGCTGCGTGTTGCCAGAGAATCTGCAAGCAGGCAAGTTGCACGCGATCCCGGACGAAAGGCGAACCGTGCGTGGCGTGACTCTCGTGGTACTGGGGCTGTTGTGCGCCGCCTGCGGCGGCGCCGGAGACCAAGGCGGCGGTCGAGCGGCGGGGGGCGACACGCTCACCCAACGGGAGCGTGACAGCATGCTGTCGACATCGAGAATTCCAGGAGCGACAGGAGTCGGGAAGGCCATGAAGGTGGCCGACTCGACGAGCGCGCGGGTGCAAGCGGCCGATACGGTCGGGCAGTAGCCTAGGTACGCAGCTTCGCGAACCCCGGATCACCCCCCAGCATCTGCTCGTCGAGCCAGCGGTCCAGGATGCTGCGCCGGAAGCGCCATTCCTTGCCGAGCTTCACGGCCGGAATGCGGCGCTCCTGCGCCCACTTGTAGATCGTTTGCGGGGTGAGCCGCAGATACGCCGCGACCTCTTCCAGCGTGAGGATCTCGTTCCCCGACTCGGAGAGGGGACGCCGCTGGTCCGTCATGGCCGCCGGTACGCCGCCGAATCGCGGGAGGACTCGGGCGGCTGAGGGAAGAGGTCGCGCAGCGATGGCGCCCGGGGCGCGGCCGCGGGCGGCTTCCCGTCCCCGGTCATCATCTTGTTCACGGCGTAGACGACCGCCGCGTAGAAATTCCCCTCGTACCGGCCCACCACGCGGAACGGCTCGCTGCGGTCGCTCAAGAATGGGCGCAGGTTCCACGCCATCTGGATCCCCACGAACGCGAACAGCAATGCCCAGATCCGCATCATCGTGAGCGCGCGACGTGGATACACCCCCCGCTTTTCGCAGATCACCGCCAGCCCGTCGTGCAGCGCGAGCATGCCGAA
>JBOHST010000077.1:0-5032 GCA_050733375.1 Gemmatimonadales bacterium | reverse complement strand
CCCTGCTTTTCCGCCGTGACCCACAGCGGCTCGCCGCCCCACCAGCGCGAATCGGCCACGGCCACGGTGTCGGTGATCCGGAAGATCGCGTCGAACACCGGGTCGTACATCGTATTGTCCACGACGCCGTGGTGCGGTGGATACAGTCCGGTGACGATGGAGTAGTGGTTGGGAAAGGTCTTGGTCAGGAACACCGGTACCAGCGGAGCCCGGACGCCCTGGGCGATGATGCGATGCAAATTCGGCGACGGGTAGGAATCGAGGTAGTCGTAGCGGAATCCATCGAGCGACACGAGCACGACGGTGCTCTGAGCGTCGGGCTGGGAGCCCCCGCCGCCACCTCCCCCCCCCATGGACCCCGCGCAACCGGCGAGCAGCAGGGCGGACGCAAGCGTGCGAACGACGGGTGTACGCATTGGAGTCATGCCTCGCCGGCTATGGCGACGGGGGGGGTGGGTCGAGTTTTTGGAGCAGGCCCGAGAGGCGCCGGATGCGCTCCGGGTCGGTCACGGCGCGGTCGAATTCGTTGGGGAGCGGCTGCTTCAGGAGCGAGAGATGCCGCGGCCGGTACGAGGTGGGGCTCTCGAGCAGGGCGGTCGCGCGCACGTGCACTTCACGCACGCCGGTGAGCCGGGTGATCTCGGCGATGTTCTCTTCGCTCACGCTCCCGCAGGCGAGGATGCCGATGCGGCCCGCCGCGCGCGTCACGAGCCGCGTCAGGGTGTGCGTCCCTTCCTTTGCCGAAGGAGCCTGGCCCGAGGTGAGCACGCGGTCCACGCCGAGGGCGATCAACGCGTCGAGGGCCTCGTCGGCATCGGGAGTGAAGTCGAACGCGCGGTGGAACGTGACCGTCATGGGCCGCGCGACGCCGAGCAGCGCCCGGGTGCGATCCACGTCCACGGCGCCGTCGGGTTGCAAAGCCCCGAACACCACGCCATGCGCGCCGAGCCGCCCCGTCAAGGCGATGTCGCGCTGCATCACCTCGAGCTCGACGCCGGAATAGACGAAATCACCGCCGCGCGGCCGGATCAGGACGTGCAACGGGATGCGCAGGCGCTCGTGGCACAACTCGATCGTCCCCGCGCTGGGGGTCGTGCCCCCTTCGAGCAGGTCGTCGCACAACTCCACTCGGTCGGCGCCCCCGGCCTGCGCGGCGAGGGCGGACTCGACCGAATCGACGCAGGCCTCGAGCACCACCGTGTGCACTGGCTGTCACCCCGCCACGGTTTCGACCTCCTCCGCGGCCTTGTTCAGAATGTCGGCGATCTTCTGGCGGACATCGTCGCTGCGCGAGCGCCAGTGCGAGCGGTACACTTTGCGCACCAGCCGTCCGACGGCGTGGTTCAACTCGGCCATCCCGCCGCCCAGCGCCTGGTCCACGGCATCTCGGACGCGATCAAAGATGTCCTCGACCACGTCCTTGTGCTCGTCCAGAAACTTGCGACCGTCGTCGGTGATCTCGTACACCTTTTTTCCGTCCACATCCTTGGACCGCACCAGCCCCTCGTCTTCGAGCCACTGCAGCGTCGGGTAGACGGTGCCGGGCGAGGGCGAATAGCAGCCTTGCAGCCGCTCTTCCAGCTCCTTCATGACCTCGTAGCCGTGCCGGGGCTTGTCCCGCAACAGCTTGAGGATCACGTATTTCATGTCACCTGATTCGAACCACTGGCGCCGGCGGCCGCCCCGCGGCCCGCGGAAGGCGAACCCCCGTGGTCCGAAACCGAACGCAAAACCATCAAATCCGCGACTCCGATGCATGTCTCTCTCCGGATACGTTGCATCGGCAAGATACTATGCCACGATATATCTTGTCAACGCGCTGCAGGTCGTCCTTGGAGTTACATTCTCCGCCCGTTTTTGACATCGGTCACCAACTCTCTCCGCTCGAATCGACATGGTCGCGAATCTGACTCGACTTGCTCTGTTGGTCAGCCTGGCGCAGCCGCTCTCCGCCCAGGCCTTCGATTTCTATGCGCGCGGGCCGTACCGCCCCAACGTGCCGCGACCCGAGCAGATCACCGGGTACCAGGCCGGCGAGCAGCACACGATGTACGGGGTGCTGCAGCGCTATCTGGATACGCTGCTCGCTACGGCGCCCGACCGGGTGCGCGCCGAGACGTGGGGGACCACGGTCGAGCACCGGCCCTACCGCGTCCTGATCATCTCCGACCCTGCGAATCTGGCTCGGATCGAGGAGATCCGGTCGGCAATCGCAGAGCTCACCGACCCACGCAAGACGAGCCTCGCGCGCGCCACCGCCATCGCCGCGCGGGAGCCGGTGATCGCGCTGTTCCAGTATTCGGTCCACGGCAACGAGCCCGCCGGGTTCGAGGCGGCGATGCAGGTCGCCTACCAGATGCTCGCGGGTGAAGACTCGGCCACGCAGCGGATCCTCAAAAACGTCGTGCTGGTGCTGAACCCGTCCGCGAACCCCGACGGCCACGAGCGGTTCGCCGCCTGGTACAACTCGGTGGCCGTAGGCGCCGACCACCCCTTCGCGTTCGAGCAGAGCGAGCCGTGGAGCATCACCGGGCGGTACAATCATTTCCGCTTCGACATGAACCGCGACCTCGTTGCCCAGAGCCAGCCCGAGGCCCGCATCATGATGCAAGGCATCCTGCGCTGGCGCCCGCAGGTGTTCGTGGATCATCACTCCACCACGCAGAACTACTTCTTCCCGCCCGTGGCGCAGGCGGTGAACCAGAACCTGCCGGCGCAGACGACCCGCTGGTTCGACACGTTCGGCCGCGGCAACGCCGCGGCCTTCGACCGCCACGGGTGGCAGTATTTCGTCCGCGGGGTGTTCGACTTCTTCTACGTGGGCTACTGGGACGAGTGGACCACGTTCCAGGGCGCCACCGGCATGACGTACGAGACCGACGGCGGGCCGGAGTTCAACAAGCGGCGCGACGACGGCACGATCAGCACGTTCCGCGACGGGATCGCGCACCACTTCATCGCCTCGCTCGCCACGCTGGAAACGGCGGCGCAGCACCGCCAGGAGCGCATTCAGGATTACTACGCCTTCCGCCGGTCGGCGATGGACGAAGCGACGGCCGACCCGATGAAACGCATCGTGCTCGTCCCCGGGAACGATCCCCGCGCCGCCGCGCACGTGGTGGGGCTGCTGCTGCGCAACGGGATCGAAGTCTCGCGCCTCGCCCAGCCCGCCGCCTCCGCCGTGGCCCACGCCTACATGGGGGGACCCGCCGGACGCCGAACCTTCCCGGCCGGGAGTTATGTGATCGATCTCGCCCAGCCGCAGCGCCGCCTCGCCAAAGCGCTGCTCGAGCCGAACGCCGTGCTGGAAGCGCCGTTCGTGCACGACCAGGTGGAGCGGTTCCAGCGCAACCGCCGGCGCGGCGAGGACGCGGAGAAGGAAGACTACGGGTTCTACGACGTGACCGCGTGGTCGCTCCCCTACAGCTTCAACCTCGAGGCGTATTGGACCGGGGACGCGGGGATGCCGGCCGGCCAGGCCGTGACCGACACGCTGCTGCCGCCACCGCCCGCGCCGGGCCGCGCCGGCTCGGCGTACGTGTTCGCCAACGACAACCTCGGCGCGGCACGGCTCGCCCTCGCCCTGCAGCGCGAGGGGTACAATGTCGCTACGGCCTTCAAGCCGCTGCGCGCCGACGGCCGCCGCTTCCCGCGCGGCAGCTTCGTCGTGCGGATCCAACGGAACCCCCCCACGGTGCACGAGCGCATCGCCGCCCTGGCCGGGCCGCTCGGCGTCCCGGTGAGCGCGGTGCAGAGCGCGTTCCCGGACACGGGTGACGTCGGCACCGGGTCGGACGAAGTGCTCAGCCTGTCCCCCGCCAAGATTCTCGTGGCCGCGGGCGACGGCGTGTCGGAAACGAGCTACGGCTGGGTGTGGCACTTCCTGACGCGCGACCTCGGCGCGCCGTTCACGCCCGTCACGCTCGCCAACCTCGACGGCATGGACGATCTCAACGCCTACAACGTGATCATCATCCCCGACGGCTCGGGCGGACGGATGAGGCGCCAGCTGGGTGAGGACGGGGTGACGAAGCTCAAGGCGTGGGTGCAGAGCGGCGGGGTGCTGATCGGGATCGGCGGCGCGGGCGACTTCGCCGCGCACAAGGACGTGGGCCTGTCGACGATCACGGCGGTGGGGGCCGACAGCGGCAAGGCGGACAGCACCGTCCAGGCGGACGCCCCGCCGCTGCGCTCGCCGACGGCGCCGTCACGCGATAAGCCGGAATGGCTGCCGGGGTCGATCTTCCGCGCGACGCTCGACCGCACCCATTGGCTCACGCTCGGCTACGAGCAGAACCAGCTGCCGGTGTTTCTCGACGGCTCGACCTTCTGGAAGCCGTCGAAGGGCGGCGCCAACCCGGTGGCGTTCACCGGCGACTCGCTCGTCCTGTCCGGCTTCGTCTGGCCGGACAACACCGAGCGGCTCCTCAACGGAACGGCGTGGGCGGTCGTGGAGAATCAAGGCGACGGGCGGGTGGTGCTGTTCGTCGGCGACCCCCTGTTCCGGGCATTCTGGCGCGGCACGGCGCGCCTGGTGACGAACGCAATTCTGATGGGGCCGAACCGGCGTTAGCACGCCGGCCGCCCCCACTCGGCCACCCTGCTCTCCAAAATCCAACGACCTGCTAGATCGCCGAGACTCGCACTTTCATCCGCGATCCGGGCCGGGGCGCCATCCAGAAGCTCGGCTGTCCCCGTTCCCGGCTCCAGCCCCGCGGCGTCCGCTGCCAATTCCGCTCGGACGCCTCCGGCACCTTCCACGAGAGCGTCTGGCGCCGCTCGTGACGCATGATCTCGATCGACACCGCTTCACCGGCATCGTAGGACCGCAGGATGCGCATCGCGTGCGCCGGCGACGTCGGCTTGCGCCCGCCAATCGAGAGGATCACGTCACCGCCCTTGAGCGGCAGCGCCGAGTCGGCCGGCGCCTTGACGACCAGGAGCCCCTCGCGCGTCCCGAAGTACTCTCCCAAGTCAGCGTTCAACGTGACGAGGTCGAGATCGCACCACGAGTCGCCGAAGCAGAAGGCGA
>JBOHST010000076.1:0-10395 GCA_050733375.1 Gemmatimonadales bacterium | reverse complement strand
GCCGGGTGGCTTCCGTTTGAGCTGGCCCAGGGGCGGGTGCGCATCGCCCTCGGCATGCGACTCACCGGGTACGCGGGCGAAACGCGCAGCTTCGCGAACCGTGACGGCGTGCAAGGCGCCCTCGTCTCCGCATTGCCGGTGGACCCATCAGTGTACGCGCTGAACGTGGCGGTCGCGGGCGACGTGCAATTGGGCGCCAGACTCGGCGTCGGGGCGAACATCGACCTGGCCGGCGTGGCCGCCGGTCCGCAGCGCGTCGCCGGCGCGGTCGAGCTGAAACCGGCTCGTTGGTCGGTGCTGCAGGTCGGCAACGGCGACCGCGGCTCGCTGAACTCGGAGTTCTATCTCAGCCTGCGTGTCTCGCATCGCGTGCAGGCGCGCGCCGGCGCAAGCCACTATGTGCTCGGCTACCGCGGCACCGACAGCGCGTCGGGGAGCCAGCCGAGCGCCCGCTACCAGCGTTTCGAGACTGTCCCGTTCGTGGCGGTTCGCCTCGGCCGGTAGCGCCGGAGCCAATCGCTGTGCGGATACTTGCTCACCGATCCGATGTCGTGGCCACCGGGGCCGCTAGGTCGATCGAAAGCAAGTCCATGGGGTCCACCATCACGTGCCCGTAAGTGGCCAGCCAGTGGAGGTTCGGGCCGGTCACCCGCCCGGTGGCGCCCACCCGGCCGATGAGCTGGCCCGCCGAGACCGTGTCTCCCCGGGCGACCAGCGTCCGGCTGAGATGGAGGTAGGCGGTGAGCAGGCCGCCGCCGTGGTCGAGGAAGATGGTGTTGCCGCTGAAGTACAGCGCGCCCACGTAGGTCACCACCGCTCGGTTGGCGGCTCGCACCGGCGCTCCGACGCCGGCCGAGAAGTCCACGCCAAGGTGGCGGCTGCGCGCGACGCCGTTGAAAACGCGGGCCCCGCCGAACCCACTCGACACCGGACCCGGGCGGGGACGCGTGAACGGTTCGCGCCACAGCCGCGGCCTGTCGTGCGCGCCCTGCTTGATCCTGCGCACGAGAGCTCGTTCGGCGCGAATCCGCGGGGCGAGCGATTCCGGCGGTTGCACCAGGTCCGGGTCAGCTGAGAGCTGCTCGCGCGGCGCCTTGCGGATGGCGACGGGCAACGCGGCGACCACCGTGTCGTTCGCGCCGCCCGCGTCCTCGACGACGATGCGGGCCATCACACTGTCACGCGCGTCGAGTGGCACCCCGCCGACGGCGTGGAACCAGCCGCCCACGCGCTCGAAATGGAGCGGTTCGCCGGCGAGCGCGCCCTGCACCGCGACCACCGTATGGCCGACGGGCACGCGAACGCCGAGCACTACCAAGGACCCTTGCAGCGGGACCTGCGGGCGCCACGCGATCTCGGCCAAGCGCTCGACACGCTGCGCCACGGCCGGTTGCCCCACGCTCGCGCACAGCGCGAAGGCCAGTGGAACGGCAGGGAGGGGTCTCATGAGTGAACCATACACCTGCCCCGTATCGCCGGATACAGACACCCTTCCTTTAGAGGGCACCTGAGCCGGCCGCGCGCAGGACCGGCTCGAGGGTCATCCAGACCCGGTCCGCCACGATGCGTGTGCCGGCCGCGGTCGGATGGATCCCGTCCGCCTGGTTGAGGTCTGCCCGCCCCGCCACGCCCTCGAGCAGAAATGGGATCAGCACCGCATGGTTTTCGCGTGCCAGGTCCACGAACAGATCGCGGAATTCCCGTGTGTAGCGGCGTCCGAGGTTGGGTGGCGCTTCCATCCCGGCGACCACCACCCGCACGCCGGGATAGCGCGCACGCGTCCGATCGATGATTTCCTGGAGGTTCCGCTGCGCCGCGGCAAGATCCTGGCCGCGCAACGCATCGTTGGCGCCGAGCTCCAGGAGCAGCACGGCGATCGGGTGCTGCAGCAGCCAATCGATGCGGCGCAGGCCGGCGGCCGCGGTCTCGCCGCTCACGCCGGCGTTGACGACACGAAACCCGAGTTCCGCCGAGTCGACTTTTCGTTGCAGCAAGGCGGGAAACGCTGCTTCGGACGCGAGGCCCAGCCCGGCTGTGAGGCTGGTCCCAAAGCACAGCACCACCGGTCGGGCGTCGGGTGCCGTGCTGGCCGGCGTCGTGTCCAGCGACTGCCGGGCGTTCGCCACGTCGTCAACGCGCCGCGTGCGGCAGGAGACGCCGAGCCACGCCAGCATTATGCCCGCTATTATTCGCCGCATGATGATCGAAGCCCATGACCTGGAGCAGACATACCCGAGCGGCGGCCGGCCGCTCACCGTGCTGCGGCAAATTAACCTCACGATCGCGCCGCGAGAGTTCGTGGCGGTGATGGGCCCGTCGGGGAGCGGGAAAACCACCCTGCTCGGTCTCCTGGCCGGGCTCGACCGCCCGACGCGAGGGATCGTCCGCCTCGACGGCGACGATCTGGGCAGTCTCTCCGAAGACGCCCGTGCCCGGCTGCGGGCGGAGAAGGTTGGCTTCGTATTTCAGACCTTCCAGCTGATGCCCACGCTCACGGCGGTCGAGAACGTGCTGGTCCCGCTCGAGCTGCGGGGCGGTGCGAGCGCCGCGCACGCCGCGGCACGCGCCCGGCAGCTGCTCGAGCGCGTCGGGCTGGGCGACCGCTTGCACCATTACCCGGCGCAGCTTTCGGGCGGCGAGCAGCAGCGGGTGGGGGTGGCGCGCGCGTTCGCGGCCGAGCCCAAGCTGCTGCTCGCCGACGAGCCCACCGGCAGCCTCGACGCCGAGACCGGCCGCGCCGTGATCGACCTGCTGGTCGAGCTGAACCGTGACGCGGGCACGACGCTTGTGCTCGTCACGCACGATCCGGCGCTCGCGGCGCGCGCGCGACGGGTGATTCGGCTCGCCGCGGGAGCCATCGTCGCCGACACGAGGACGGACGGGCAGTGAGACTGCCGTTCGCTCTCGCCCTGGCGTGGCGCGAGAGCCGCGGCAGCCGGCGGCGACTGGCGCTCTACCTGGGCTCGGTGAGTCTCGGCGTCGCCGCCCTGGTGGCGATCAATTCGTTCGGCGCGAACGTCCGGACCTCGGTGCAGGCGCAAGCGCGCACGCTGCTCGGCGCCGACCTCGAGCTGCGCGCCCGCGCGCCCTTCGCCGACTCCATCGAAGCGGTGCTCGACTCGGTACGCCGCTCAGGCGCGCCGCTCGCGCGGGTGACGAGCTTCGCGTCCATGGTGCTCGCCCCCCGAACCGGCCGCACCCGGCTGATCGAAGTCCGCGCGGTATCGGGCGAGTTCCCGTTTTACGGGACCGTGGTGACCGACCCGCCCGGTCTCTGGACCACGTTCCGCACGGCGCGGGCGGTTGTCGTGGATCCCGCCGTGCTCGTATACCTCGGCGCCCGCGTGGGCGACACCCTGCACATCGGCGACGCGCGATTCGTGGCGGGCGGCGTGATCACCAGCGCTCCGGGCGATGCGGCGCTGTGGACCACGATCGGCCCCCGCATCTTCCTGCCCGCCCAATTCCTGGAGGAAACCAACCTGCTCCGGTTCGGGAGCCTGGCGCAGTACCGTGCGTACTTCCGGATGCCGGACGACGCCGTCCAGCGGTTTCTCAACCGTCACAACGCGCTGTTCCAGCGGCACAATATCGGCAACGAGACCGTGGCCGAGCAGGAAGAGGATTTGACGCGAGCCCTCGGGCGGCTGGCGCGCTATCTCGGTCTCGTCGGACTCGTCGCGCTGCTGCTCGGCGGATTGGGCGTTGGCAGCGCCGTGAACGTCTTCGTCGGCGACAAGCTCGACAGCGCCGCTCTGCTCCGCTGCCTCGGCGCGCGACAGCGCACCGTGCTGGCCGTCTATCTGCTCCAGGCGATCGCGTTGGGCCTCGTGGGCGCGGGCGTCGGCGTCGTGCTGGGCCTGCTGGTCCAGGCCGCACTGCCCATGGTGTTGGGCGGGCTGCTGCCGCTCGAGATATCGGTGACGCTGCAATGGTCGCCGATCCTCGCGGGACTCGGCATCGGCGTGGGGACGGCCGTGCTGTTCGCGCTCCCGCCGCTGCTCCGACTCCAGGCCGTGAGCCCTCTGCGGGCGCTGCGCCGCGACCTCGGTGCCGGACGTGCGACCCGTCTGTGGCGCTTGGTGGTATACGGCGCGTTGTTCGCCGGTCTGATCGCGTTGTCGGTCTGGCAGGCTCCGCGCCCTCAGGTTGGCCTCGCCTTCGCGGGCGCCGTTTTGGTGACCACCGCCTTGTTGTGGCTCACGGCGCGAAGTTTGATGTGGGCGACACGGCGCTGGTTCCCGCGCCGCGCGAGTTACGTCGTCCGGCAGGGAGTCGCCAACCTGTTCCGTCCGCAGAACCAGACTACGGCCGTCATCCTCGCCATCGGCTTCGGCGTCTTTCTCATCGCGACTCTGTACGTGGTGCAGCGAAACCTGCTGGACCAGCTCGCGCTCGATTCGAACCCGGGTCGGCCCAACCTCGTGTTCTTCGACGTCCAGGTGGATCAGCAGGACGGCGTGGTGGCCGTGCTGGCCGAGCACGAGGTGCGCTCGCTCGGGGTCACGCCCATCGTGCCCGCGCGAATCGTGCGCATCAATGACCGACCCACCGATTCCCTCACGGCCGATACGCTGGGGCGGGCGCCGAGCCGCTGGGCGTTGCGGCGGGACTATCGCAACACCTATCGCGACACCCTGGTGCGCTCGGAGCGCCTCACGGCCGGCGTGTGGTGGGGGGGACGCGCCGCGCGGAAGGAGGGTGAGCTGCCACGCATCTCTGTCGAGGAGGATCTCGCGCGGGAGCTGGGAGTCCGCGTGGGCGATCGCATCACGTGGAACGTGCAGGGCGTACCGGTGGAGACGCGGATCGCAAGTCTGCGCCAGGTGAGCTGGGCGCGGTTCGAGCCCAATTTCTTCGTCGTGTTCGAGCCCGGCGTGCTGGAGCGTGCGCCGCAGACGTTCGTGCTGCTGGCGCGGGAGGGCGACGCCACACGGCGCGCCGAGCTGCAGCGCGACGTCGTGGTCGCCTACCCCAACGTCGTCTCGGTCGATCTCACGCTCGTGCAACAAGCGGTGGATGGCATCGTCTCCAAGGTGACCCTCGCGATTCGCTTTATGGCGCTGTTCTCGATCGGGAGCGGCCTCGTGATCCTCGTTGGCGCGCTGGCGGCGTCGCGGCTGCAGCGCATCCGCGAAGCGGTGCTGTTGAAGACCATCGGGGCGAGCGCCAGGCAGGTACGCCGCATCATGCTCACCGAGTACTGGGCGTGGGGGTCACTGGCGGCGTTCACCGGCGTGCTGCTGGCGGGCGTGGCCGGCTGGGCGCTCGTTACCCGGCTGTTCGAGCTGCGGTTCCGGCTGCCCGCGTTCGAATTGCTCGGCGTGTGGGCGGCCGTGGTCGGGCTCGTGGCGGCGGTCGGGCTGGCCAACAGCCGTACGGCGCTCTCGAAGACGCCGCTTGCGGTGTTGCGTGAGCTGAGCGAATGAGCGCGCCGCGCCCGGCGCATATATTGTCATCCACCGCGCTCTTCACAGGAGACCGCGCATGGCTTTGGCCATCGTCATCGGCGCCGTCGCGGCCGTCTGGGCGATCGTGACGTTCAACCGTCTCACGCATTTACGGCAATTGAGCGGCAATGCGTGGGCCGACATCGACGTTCAGCTCAAGCGACGCCACGACCTCATTCCCTCGGTGGTCGCGGTGGTGAAGGGGCACGCCGGCTACGAACGAACGACGCTCGAAGCCCTGGTGGCCGCCCGCAACCGCGCCCTCGATGCGCCCGGCCCCACCGCCCGCTTCCGCGAGGAGGATCCCGTGGCCGTCGGGCTGCGCCGCATTTTCGCCGTCGCCGAGGCGTACCCCGACCTCCAGGCCGCCGCGAGCTTCGCGGCGCTGCAGCGCACGCTGTCCGAGGTCGAAGACCACCTCCAGAACGCGCGCCGGTATTACAACGCCGTGGTGCGCGACTTCAACATCGCGATCGCCCAGTTCCCCGCCATTCTCGTGGCCCGCCTCCTCAGGTTCCAGCCGCGCGAGTTCTTCGGCCTCGATGACGACGCCGAGCGCGCCGTCCCTCGTGTGGAGACCAGCGCATGAACCGACGCCCGTCGTGCCTGCTCGTCGCCTTGGCGATGGCGGGCGCCCCAGTGGTCGCGCAGGAGCGCTCGCTCGCCATCGAGCGATTCCACGCCACCATCCAGGTGGAACCGAGCGGAACCATCCAGGTGGCCGAGTCGATCGTCGCCCGGTTCACCGGTTCCTGGAACGGGATCTACCGCACCATTCCCGTGAAGTACCGCACCGCGCAAGGGTTGAACTGGACGCTGGGGCTCGATCTCCAGGGCGCGACGGATGAGCATGGTCGGTCGCTCCACGTCGAGGCGAGCCGCGAGCGGCACTACATCAAGTACAAGATCTGGGTCACCGACGCCCTCGACGCCACGCACACGGTGGTGCTGCGCTACCACGCCACGAACGGGTTGCGGTTCTTCGAGGAGCACGACGAGCTGTATTGGAACGTGACCGGCGACGAGTGGGATGTCCCGATCGAGGCGGCCTCGGCGCGCATCGAGCTGCCGCCGGGCACACAGGGAATCCGGGCGATTGCCTTCAACGGCGTGTACGGGTCCACGGCGAAGGAGGCCGCGGTCGACATTGCGGGGACGACGGTCCGTATCGCGATGCCGCACGCGTTGGACTACCGCGAAGGGCTGACGGCCGTGGTCGGGTGGAACAAAGGGGTGGTGACCGAGCCGAGCGCCACCGACCGTGCCGTGGGCGTGCTCGGCAGCAACTGGCCGCTCGCGATCCCGATTCCCGCGTTTTTCCTGGTATTCGCCATCTGGCGCCGCCGCGGCAAAGACCCGCGCCGGTCGCCCGTCACCGTGCAGTACGAGCCGCCACCAGGCCTCACGCCTGGGGAGGCGGGCACGCTGCTCGACAACTCCGCGGACCTGCGCGATGTCACTGCTACGCTGGTGGACCTCGGGGTGCGCGGCTATCTGCGCTTCGAGGAGCGCGACGACCGGAAGCTGTTCGGCCTCATCGGCAAACGGGAATACCTGCTGCACCGGCTCGAGCCGCCGAGCGACGCGACCGCCCTGGCACCACACGAGCGCCAGGTGTTCGACGGTGTCTTCTCGGGCCGGGGCAGTCCGGTGGAGCTATCCGACCTCCAGAACGAGTTCTACACCCAGCTGCCAAAGATCCGGACCGGCATCTTCGACCGGCTGTTGGGCCGCGGCTATTACCACGCCCGCCCGGACCAAGTGCGCACCCGCTGGATGGTCGGGGGAGTCGTGCTCGGCGTCCTGCTCGGCGCCGGTGGAAGCGCGCTGGCCAATCGGTTCCTCATGACCCCGGTGCCCTTCATCGTGGCGGCCGTGCTCGTGGCGCTCATTGTGATCGGGTTCGGCACCGTCATGCCGGCCCGCACGGACGCCGGTGCGCGGGCGCTGGAGCAGGTGCTCGGCTTCGAGGAGTTCCTGCGACGCGTGGAAGCCGAGCATCTCAAGAAGGTGATCATCGGACACCCGGAGCTGTTCGACCGCTACCTGCCGTTCGCGATGGCCTTCGGCGTGGAGAAGAAGTGGGCCAAAGCGTTCGAGGGCATCTATACCGATCCGCCCACCTGGTACGTCGGATCGCACGTCACGAACTTCAGCGTGGGCCACCTGTCGAGCAGCCTGGGGGATCTCTCGAGCACGGTCGGCTCGACGATGACGTCATCGCCGCGCGGCTCCAGTGGATCGGGATTCGGCGGCGGCGGGTCATCGGGCGGTGGCGGTGGGGGAGGCGGCGGCGGGGGGTTCTAGCGCCCGCCGGCCGACTTACGCGCGCTTCACCACGAGGCCTTCCGGGCGCGGCAGTGCGACGACCCCGTTCTCCTTGAGCATGGTGATGAGGCCTTCGGCCTGCTTCGCGTAGAACTCGAGCGCCCCGGCTCTCTCGATCACCTGATCCAAGAACGTCCGCTGGGCGTGCAGTGCCCCGAAACTCGACTCGACATCGGCGAGCAGCCCTTCGACCCGCGCGAGCCGGTCCTCCGCCTGCTCGATCTGGCGTTTGCGGTGATCAAGCCCGTTGGCGGCTTCGTGGGCGTGGCCCACGAGCTGCAGCACGTTTTCGAGCATCGCCCGGGTCTCTGTGACCTGACCCTTGGCGCCCGCGATGGAACGGACGTGGTCGACGGTTCGCTCGGCGACTTCGAAGAGGCGATACAGATCGGCCCGGAGCGCGTCCACCGTCGCCTGTCGCTGCCCGGCCTGTTCGAGCGCCCCGGCGAGCTGGGCTTCGGTCGCCTGCCACTTCGCCAGCCGCTCCTCGAAATGGCTCATCCGCTTCTGGACGAACCGCAGATTCCCGGCGCGCCCCTCGAGATCGTCGAGCGTCGTTTCGAGCGCGGCGGTGCGGTCGGTAGCGCTGGCGAGCGCCCCATTGAGCTGCCCCGCACGGTCTTCCAGCTGCTGCGCAATGCTCGCTGCCTCCGCCCGGAGCTGGGACGCCCGCTCCAGGTGCTCGGTCGCGGACTGGAGCGCGACCTGCCGCTGCTCGATCTGCTGGCCCAGCGCCCTGGTCTGCTCCGCGATCCCGTCGAAGCTGCGCGCGCGCGTTTCCAGCGATCCGACGGCAACGTCCAGGTCGGCCATGCGACGCTCTGCCCGCTCCACCGCACCGGCGACGGTCGGCACCAGTTTCTGGATCCGCGCGGCCTCGTCGGCGTGCGCGGTGAGTGCCTCGAACCGCTCGTCGGTCGAGTCCATCCGGGCCCCGAGCGTCCGCGTGCGCTCCTCGAGCTGCGATCCGGTCGCGGTGAGCTCGGACAGCCGCGCATTCAGCTGATCCACGAGCTCGTGGCGCGACTCAATGTGCGCCATGGACTGCGCCAGGCGGTCCGCCTCGCCCCGGACTGACTCGACCATCGGCTTCATCTCTTCGACTTTCGCGATTTCGCCCCGCAATGTATCCACCGATTCGACCGCGCTCTTGAGCCACCCGTTCGTCTCGGCCTGGGCTTCGCGCACCCGAGCGATTTCGTCCTCCGTGACCTGCATCCGCTCGGTGGCGTCCTTGACGGCTTCATGCGTCCCTCTAAGGTTCGCGAAGTCGCTCAACACCTTGTCGATGGTCGGCTGTGCTTTCTCGAGCCGCGCCACCCGCTGCGTGATCGCTTCGACAGTCTGCCCGAGCCGCTCTGCCTCCCCCTGCAGCGCGCCGACGCGCGCGGCCTGGGGCTCGACTTCCGCCACCCGTTCCGCGATGCCGTTGACCTGGGTGACCAATCCGACCGCCCGAGACTGAAGGTCGCCGATGGCCCGGCCCGACTCGTCGAGCGATTCGAATCGCGTTTCCACGTCCGAGACCGCGCCGCGCAGGCCGATGATGCGCTGCTGGACCGCGTCCAACCCTTCATGCTCCAGCTCGAAGCGTTTCACGGTCGTCTGGACCTCGTCGCGCAAGGCCGTCAGCCGCCCCCGTAGCTCCTGGTCGGCCTGCGCGATCTCGTCGTGACGAGTGTTGATGTCCCGCGACCGGGTGAGCAGGTCGCCGTGGAGCGCCTGGAGCTCGGTGACCCGCGTCGCGAGCTCGCCCAGA
Organism: Gemmatimonadales bacterium; assembly: GCA_050733375.1. Taxonomy (GTDB): domain Bacteria; phylum Gemmatimonadota; class Gemmatimonadetes; order Gemmatimonadales; family GWC2-71-9; genus DASTHG01. Next base: position 858 of record JBOHST010000076.1, on the reverse strand, counting down.
CTCTGCGCGCTTTCCTCGTGTTGGTGAATCTTCGCGTCGATGTCCCTCACCATATCGCCCAGGTGCGTCGCTCGGGCGATGGCACGATCCACGACCTCGCGCTGCTGCTCGAGCGTGGCGGTCTTCTGGGTGACGTATTCGGCCAGCGCGTTGAGCGCGCCGAGCTGACGCTTCGTTTCGGCTGCGCCGGCCGCGGCCTGAGTGAGATGCGTGAAGGCGTGCTCGAGGCCGGCGGCGCGGGTCTCCGCCGCCGCGAGACCTCCCTGGATCTGTTGCTGCCGATCTTCGACCGCCTGTAGTCGCGAGGCGGCCGTTGCTCCGGCCCGGCCAAGCTCCTCGTGGCGCTGGCGCGCGCGCTCGACCCCTTGCGAGAGGTCGCGCACCTGCCCTGTGAGGGCATCCGCCTCTCCGCGCAACGACGTGAACCCACCACTCAGCTCGAGCAGCCCGGCGACGTCGCCCTTGAGCGCCAGCGCCGCGTCGAGGGCGCGGCGCAGCTGCTCGATCTCGGTGCGGAGATCCTTGGCATCCCGGCCCATGGCATCGAGCTGGGTTTCCGTGCGCCGCTGGGTGCGGGCAACGCCTTCCGTCTGCTCATCCAGAGTAGCCAGCACTGGGACGAGCCGTTCGAGCGCCTTAACCCGCCCCTGCAGCTCGCCCACGACTCTCTGCGCGTCGGCGATCGGCTGCGTGAATTGCGCCAGCAACTCGCCGGATTCCCGGGCTCGAGCCGTCGCCCCATCCAACGCGGCCCGCTCCTGGCGCAGCTGGGAAAGCACGGTCCTGAGCTCGGCCGGCAGCGCTTCAATTTTGACGTCGTGTCCGAGCAGGCTCTTGAGCGAAACCATGATTCCCTCA
>JBOHST010000075.1:0-1864 GCA_050733375.1 Gemmatimonadales bacterium | reverse complement strand
GCCATGGCGCACAGCTCCGCTATCGCGAGGATCGCGAGGACTCGGGCTGCGCTCACATTCCAGTGGGGTGATCGAGAAACCCCCACGGCAGAGCGAATCGTGTCGCGAGGTGCTCGGCCAGCGCCTTTACGCCGAAGGTCTCCGTGGCGTAGTGACCGCCATAGTAGACGTTGAGGTGCAGCTCTTCAGCCTCGCAATACGTGTGATGCGCCCCTTCCCCCGTGAGGTAGGTGTCGAGCCCGGCGGCGGACGCCTGGGATATCATCGTTCCACCGGCGCCGGTCGCGATGCCCACGCGCCGTACGACCGGCGGACCGAACGGCAACGCCCTGGGCGCCGCGCCGAGCACCTCGCCTAGGCGCCGCGTCCACAATTCCCGGCTGATCTCGAGCTCGCCCCACACACCGCACGTCTGCCCGTGCCAGTTCCCGAAGCCGCCGCGGATCGACACCCCGAGCAGCCTGGCGAGGATTGCGGCGTTGCCGACTTCGGCATGGCAATCGAGTGGGAGGTGGGCACTGTACAGGGCGATGTTGCTCCGGATCAGCCCAGCCACTCGATCGAACTGGGTGCCGACGAGGGGCTGTGGACCCCCCCAGAACATCCCATGATGAACCAGGAGCAGGTCGGCCTGTTGTTCCGAAGCCATTTGTACGGTGGCCGCGCACAAGTCGACCGCTGCGGCAATCCGGGTAACCTCGCCACGATTGGCGACCTGGAGGCCGTTCAAAGCCTCCGGCGCATCGCCGACATCGCGGATGTTGAGATAGGCGTCGCAGTAGCGGACGAGGTCCTCGAGGCGCATGGATTAGCGGAATTGAGAGTTTTGGGGCTTCGACAGTATTACAACAATATCAAGACATCATTGGGGCAGCTCGGTGTGGCTGATGTCCGCCCGTGACATGACAAGCGACAGCGCAACATAAGTTTAGGTAATCCACAATGCAACGTAGACAAGCTGTGGGAAACCGCGCACCGTCAGCGCGCAGCCACCGATCGAGCACCCTCGAGCGAAGCCTCACCCATACGTAGCACGCCGTTTATTTCTCCGCCCTCCTGTACCAGCAGGCGCTGGGTCACGAGGTCGCCGTGCACGACGCTGGTCGTCTGGAGCTCAACCCGTTCGGAAGCCTGAATCCCGCCGCGCACCTCCCCACCGATGATCGCCTCGCGCGTGACCACGTCCCCTTCAACCAGGCCCCCTTTTGCCACCAGTACCTGGCGGCCGGCCTGGACCGTGCCTACCACCGTCCCCTCGATCTTGACGACCCCTTCGGCGCTGATATCACCAACCACTCGCATCCCCGATCCGATGATCGACAAGCCAGCTTCCGCCGGCGAGGCGCCTGTTTTCTCGGTGAATATGGCCATCGTCAGTTCCCCTCCTTGACGAACGCGCGCGGATCCAGGGACTGCCCCCGTCGCCGAATCTCGAAATGCAGGTGCGGCGCGGTGGAGCGGCCCGAGTTTCCCGTGAGTGCGATTACCTGCCCCGCGGACACTTGCTCGCCCTCTTGCACGAGGAGTCGCGAGGCGTGCCCGTACATGCTTTCATACCCATCGGGATGCCGCAAGAGGGCAAACAGACCGTAGTCGGCATCGGTGCCCGCGGCCTCCACCGTCCCCCCGCCTGAGGCCCGAACCGGGGTGCCGATGGGCACCGCGAGGTCGATCCCCTCGTGGGTTTCCCCCCCCTCTCCCCCCGCCCCATTCCCTACCCGGCCGCGCGTCACGAAGCCCTGCACGTCGAGCGGCCAATGACTTGGCGCTGAAGCCCCCGTCTCGTAGCGTCGAGCGCCACCCGGAGCGCCGGCGCGCACCGGAGCGGCCCGCATCAGCTCGGCCGATGCCCTCGCGGCACTTG
>JBOHST010000074.1:0-6170 GCA_050733375.1 Gemmatimonadales bacterium | reverse complement strand
GGCTTCATCGCGCCTCCACGAGGAAGGTCGGCACCTGCGAGCCCCCGCCGGCGGTGACGTTGACGAGGGCGGCCGTCGAGAGCCGCGACAGACAACCGTCCACGTGGGCGCCCTGATAGGCGAACGGATCGGTGTCCAGGATGCGCTCGGCGAAGCTCACCCGGCCGTCCACCATGCTGGGGAACGGCTCGCTCGGGATCGGCACGCGCTCCTGAACGACGTGCGGCTCGTGCAGCGCCACGTCGAGCGCGCGAGCCCAGGCGGCGTCATCCACCTCCCAGCCAAGCACGATCCCCTGCCCTCCGTAGGCATCATTGGGCTTGAGCACGAGGCGCTCGCGTTGCGCGGCGACAAAAGGGAGGAGGTCCACCGTCCGACCGGCGTACTGAGTGGCGCGCTCGGCCACGGTCCGGGTCCAGGGAATGTGCGCGTCGATCGTTTGGCGCTCGGTGTCCGAGAACAACCCGACGTTCCGTTCGTCACTCAACACGGCCAAGCTCGCTTTCTTATGAAGAAGCTTGCAGCGAAATGGATTCACCATGCACACGGCGCCGGACTCGACCGCACGGATCACGGGATGGTCGCGGCCGCCCCGCTCCACGAGCTCGCTGATCAACACGCGCTTGTAGATCAGGTCGAACGCCGCCCCGCCGGCCACGAGACGTCCGTCGCGGAGCTCCGTTTCGCGCGGGTCGATGATCTCGGCCTCGAGGCCCCGCGATCGAAAGTAGTCCACCCACAGGACGAACTCGTTATGGGTCGGCACTTCCCGCCAATCGAGAATGGCGATGCGCGGCGCCGCTCGACCGCCCCAACGGCCATACGCATCCAGAAGCGCGTGGAGCACCCCGTGGCGCCCCGGGAGGGGACGCACGTCGAAGCGGCGCAGGAAGGGTCGCATCACTGGCAGCGCCAGAAACGCCTCCGCGAGCGCGTCGGCGTAGGCCGCGCCGGCGGGGGTCTCGGCGTTGTACTCGGTGAGGCGCAACGAATTCTGATCCGGCAGGTAAAAGGCATCGATGCGTGACATCGGGCTGGCATCGGGGAAGCCCGGATCCCGGCGGATCAAGGCCTCCTCCCACTCGACCAGGCCGAACTGCCGCCGCACCGCCTCGTTCTCGAGCGCGGCCCGGTAGGCGCGATCGAAGGCCCGCAACAGGATCGCGCAGCGCTCCCGCAGAAAGCGGTATTGCTCGGGCGTGAGAAACCGCGGCCGCAGCACGGTGCACAGCGCCCGGTCTCCGAAGAACAACCCGCGGCGTCGCAGCTCGGCGTCGAGCATTGCCTGAGATTCTCCGGCAAGCTCGTCGCTCAGCAGCTCGTGATAGTGTCCGATCGCCCGCTCCAGCACCCCCTTCATGCCGATGGGGACCGGCTCACGGCACGGCCCCGGAATAGCGCTTGCCAATGGAATTCCCGCGCCGCCGGACGATGCGTGGCCAGTCGAATCGCCAGGTCGGCCATGTGCTGCACGACCCACTCGAAATACTCGGGAGTGAGAGAATGGACGTCGAAGTCCGGCGCGGGATTCATGAAGTCGATCGCGTACGGGATGCCGTCTTTGACGGCCCACTCGATCGAGTTCATGTCATAGTCCAGCGCGCGCACCAGCGTGAGTGAGTCGTTCGCGATCCGTTCGCGCAGGGCCGGTGCCAGGTAGTCGGGATCCACGATGTACGCCCGGGCCTTGGGGTCGTAGCGGATCGGCAGCACGTCTTGCTGCCCGATACAGATGCACCGTACGAACTGCTCCCACTCGATGAACTCCTGCACGATCATGGTCCGCAATCCTGACTCGTTGTAGTGCGCGAGCAGCTCCTCCCGCGAGTGGCAGATGTACACGTCCTTCCATCCTCCGCCGTGCGCGTCTTTCAGGATGCAGGGCAGGCCGATGTCACGCACCACCGCGTCCCAGTCGAGGGGGAACACCAGGTTGCGCAGACTCTCCCGGTGGCTGATCCCCGGGATGTAGGCCTTGTTCGGCAGGGCCATGGTCTTCGGGCTCGCGACGCCGAGCTGCGTGGCGAGGGTGGCGCCGAAGAACTTGTCGTCGGCGCTCCACATGAACGGGTTGTTTATGACGGTGACCCCCTGGAGCGCCGCATGCTTCAGATACGACCGGTAGAATGGAACCTCGTGGGAAATGCGGTCGATGAAGACCGCGTAGGTGCGCGGGGCGTCCATCGCGGTGGCCCCGAGCTTGACGAAGTCCGCGACGACGCCCTGGTCGCGGCAGTTCACCTCATCAATGAATTTGGGCGGAAACGACCACTCCTGGCCGACGATGAGGCCCACCTTTGCAGTCATCGTGCGCTCCTCGCCGATCGGTTGGATTGCGCGGGTCAAAATGGTCGCGACGGCGGCCGGTGACAAGCGAGCCCCGCGGGCGTCACCGCCGTGCGTCAGCCCGCGTACAGATGCAGGTCGGTGCCGACGGCGTCCGCCATGTCCAGCGTGGTTTGCAGATCCGGATGCCGCACCACGAGGAAGCCATCCGAAACCAGCGTCAGGAGCCAGTTGCGCCGGGGGGCGCCGATCGGCAACAGCTCCATCGCGGCGATGTGCGCGCCGAACCGGGCCTGCAAACGGTCGAGTCCCTCGATGTGCCGAATGTGCCCGGCGCCTTGGGCGCGCTTGAAAATGATCGCCGCGTTGTAGCGGCGCTCCAACTTGGCGCTGAAGCGCTGGTGCAAGACCGCCTCGGCCCAACCGGTGTAGAGATCGATATCGGACGCGTAGTTCATGACGTCGACGGTTCGCGCCCCCGGCGGCCGCGCCGCGATCTCGCCGAACACCGTTTCCCCGTTCGCCTTGCGGTACCACTCCATGTGCGTGAAACCCGTCTGAAAGCCGAGCGCCTTGAGCACGGCGCGACCCATCTTCCGTCCGCCCGCGAGCTCATCGGCGTCCACGTCGCGCAGCACGACGGTTTGCGGGCTGATCCACTCTTCCTGGCGCGCCGTCAGCGGGCGGGGCCGGTACAGGCAGATGTTCCAGTAGGCGATTTTCCCCTTGATGCAGATCGTGTCGAAGGTGTACTCCACCGCGTCGATGAATTCCTCGACGTTGACCTCCCGAACGTGGCCGACGCGCGCCAGCACGGCGTCGAGCTCGAGCCGGGAGTTCACTTGGAACGTGTCGGCCGATCCGGCGCCGGCGATCGGCTTCACAATCACCGGGAACCCGATCTGCTGGGCCGCGCGCTGGCACTCGGCGGCCGTGGTCGCCCGCTGGTGCTTCGGGGTGCGGATCCCCGCCGCGGCGACGGCCTGCTTCATCGCATCCTTATCGCGAAACAGGGTCGCTTGCGCGACGTCCTGCCCCGGTACGCCGAGCCCCTCCCGCAGGCGGGCGGCCAGAATCACGCCCGGCTCCCACAGGCATTCCACCTGGTTGACGGGCCGCGCCGCTTTCCACTCTTGGACCTGCTTCACGACCGCCGCGTCGTCCAGCAAGGAGGCCACCTGCAGGTAGCCCGCGAGGTGCTCGCGGACGATTGGAGGAAGGTCCCGCTCCGGCTGGTCGCCAATGCCGAACACTCGCGCGCCCTGGACCGCCAGGCCACGCGTGAAGTAGTTGATCTCCGTGGGATACCCGGGTGAAACCATGAGCACGTTCATGACGCTCCCCTTCTCCTATCCCAGCTCGACGCGAACCAGCGAAATGAGCCGCTGCAGCGCTCGCTGCACGACGGCGGTCTCGGCGTGCCGCACAATGACGAACCCTTCTCCCTCGTAGCTGCCGGTCGGCTCCTGCCCCGGGGTCGGGAGCCGGGCGTCAACGACCAGTGCGCCGATCTCCTGCTGCACCTGGTCCAGACCGTGGATCGCCTTCACCCGGCCGCGCCCCTGTCCGCGCAGGTAGGCCGCACCGACGGCGTAGCGGCGCGGCGGCGCGGCAAACTCATCGAACACCATGAGTCGCGCCCACGCCGCAACGAAATCGAAGTCATGGGCCCGCGAAATGATGGTCGTCATCTGCGCGCCAGGTGGGCGCGCTGCGACCTCGGAAATCGCGATGCGGCCATCCGGACGACGGAACCACTCCAGGTGCGAAAGCCCCGTCTGCATGCCCAACACGTCCAGGGCACGGAACGCGGCGTTCCGGATGTCGTCGTACTGCGGCTCCTCCACCTCCCGCGGCAGGACGAGGCACCATTGGATCCAAGGGTTGCGCAGCACCTCCAGGGGCGACGGATAGTAATGCGTCAGGGAGTGCCACACCGCCCGGCCGCCGACCGAGACCGTCTCGAACGAGTGCTCGTCGCCCGTTACGTACTCCTCCAACAGGGCCGGTCGGCCGAGCGCCGGCGCGGCAGCGTCTAGCGCCACCTGCAACGCGTCCACGCCGTCGACCCGCGTGGTAGCTTGCGCCCCTGCACCCGCGGGAGGCTTCACGATCAGCGGAAACCCGACTTCGCGCGCGAACGCCGTCGCGTCCTCGTGCGTGGTGACCAGGCAGTGACGCGCACACGGCAACCCCGCTTCACGCAGCAACAATTTCATACGGGCCTTGTCGCGGAAATTGCGCGCCGCGTCCGCACCCATTCCGGCGATGCCCAGCTGCTCGCGCGCTTCGGCGAGCGGCACTTGGAGCTGCTCGTAGGCCGCGATCAGCCGATCGACCGGCCCGAGCTGCCGCCCCAGCTGCCGGACGGCATCCACCAGCGTCTCCGTGTCCAGCACATCGGCGACGCGCCAGTGCGCGGCGACCCGGGAGCGCACCGGTGGCGGGAGATCTTCGAGCGGCGATTGGCTGATCACCCCGACCCGGACGTCAGGCAGCTGCGCCAGCGCCGCGATCATGCGCGACGCATTCTCGGACAGCACCGGTGCGGCGAAGAGAGCGACAGGCATCGGGGGCCTACGCTAACGCGCCCCCAGCGGCCTCACCACCCCGCGGCGCCCTATGGAACCCCGGAGGCCACGCGTACATTATCCGGCTGACGAATGCGACGGTACCCACGCTTTTACCTGCGCTGGAAGGCTCGCGCAAGGGCCCGCACGCACCAGGGCGCGGTCCAGGTCATCCCCGCGGTTGTAAGCCCCCAGCTGGGCAACCGGCGCAGCCTGCTGGTCTACACGCCGGCCTCGTATGCGCGCGGCGACGCACGCTACCCAGTCATCTATATGCACGACGGGCAGAACCTCTTCGATCCCGCCACGAGCTTCGCGGGGGACTGGGGCCTGAAAACGGCGCTTGCCTGGGCGAGCCGCCGCGGAGTCGAGGCCATCGTGGTCGGGATCCCGAACATGGGCGTGGCGCGGGTCGACGAGTACAGCCCGTTCGAAGCCCCGAAGGTGGGTGGCGGCAACGGCGAGCGCTATCTCGATTTCCTGATCTACACAGTGAAGCCGCTGGTGGACGAGCGCTTCCGCACGCTCGCCGATCGCGCCCATACGGGTATCGCCGGCTCGTCGCTGGGCGGGCTGATCAGCCTGTACGCGTATTTCCATCGTGGAGACGTGTTCGGCATTGCCGGCGCGTTGAGCCCCGCCCTCTGGTTCGCGAACGCGGCGATCCTCGATGTGATACAGCGGGCGCCGCGGGTCGCGGGTCGCCTGTATCTCGACGTCGGACTGCGGGAGGGCGCGACTCACGTGGCGCTCGCCCGCCGCGTGCGCGACCTGTTGCTCGACCAGGGCTACGTGCTACGCCGCGAGCTCCGCTGGGTGGAGGATCGGGATGGCCGACACCACGAGTCGGCGTGGGGTCGACGGTTTCGCAAGGCGCTGCCGTTCTTGCTGCGAAACGGCGGGCCGGGATGAATCAGGAGCGCCACCGGTGGTACAGCCCCGCCCTGGGGCGCGAAATGGAGTTACAAGTCCTGGGTCACGCGGGGGCTCGGGTGTTCGCCTTTCCCACGACGTTGGGGAGCTTCACCGAATGGACCGACCGGTGGATGCACCGCTCCAGCGTCCTGGGTGAGCACCTCGAGCGCGGGTGGATCCAGTTGTACTGCCTGCATCACGTGCACGAGGAAAGCTGGTACGCCCCGGACCACGTGCATCCCGGTCACCGCGCCTGGCGGCATCTCCGGTACGATCAGTATCTCCGCGACGAAGTCGTCCCATTCAGCCTCTCCAAGAATGCGACGCCGTTCCTCATAACGGTCGGCGCGAGTTTCGGCGCCTACCACGCCCTGTGCTTCGGGCTGCGCCATCCACACC
>JBOHST010000073.1:0-10224 GCA_050733375.1 Gemmatimonadales bacterium | reverse complement strand
ACCTTCACCTTCCCCCGCTCGATCCGCCCCGTCGCCACCGTCCCCCGCCCCGTGATCGAGAACACGTCCTCCACCGGCATCAGGAACGGCTTGTCCACCTCGCGCTGCGGCACCGGCACGTAGCTGTCCAGCGCCGCCAGCAGCTCCTCGATCTTCGGCACCCACGCCGCGTCGCCCTCGATCGCCTTCAGCGCCGACCCCCGGATCACCGGAATCTGGTCCCCGGGGTACTCGTAGCTGCTCAACAGCTCCCGCACCTCGAGCTCCACCAGGTCCAAGAGCTCCGGGTCGTCCACCACGTCGCACTTGTTCAAGAACACGACGATAAACGGCACGTTCACCTGCCGCGCCAGCAGGATGTGCTCCCGCGTCTGCGGCATCGGCCCGTCCACGGCACTCACCACCAGGATCGCCCCGTCCATCTGCGCCGCGCCCGTGATCATGTTCTTCACGTAGTCGGCGTGCCCCGGGCAGTCCACGTGCGCGTAGTGCCGGTTCGGCGTCGAGTATTCCACGTGGCTCGTCGCAATCGTCAAAATCTTGGTCGGGTCGCGCCGCCCCTGGGACTCCGACGCCTTCGCCACCTGGTCGTAGGAGACATAGGTCGTGCCCCAGCCCTTGTCGGCCGCCACCTTCGTCAGCGCCGCCGTCAACGTCGTCTTGCCGTGGTCCACGTGCCCGATCGTCCCGACGTTCACGTGGGGCTTGGTGCGTTCGAACTTTGCCTTGGCCATGATCTCCTCTAGTCCTCAGTTCTCAGTGGTCAGTCGTCAGCAGTCACCTGATGACTGATGACTGGTGACCGCTCACCCCTTCACCTTCGCCACAATCTCCTCCGCCTTCGACTTCGGCACTTCCTGATAGTGGCTGAACTGCATGCTGTAAATGGCGCGTCCCTGGCTCATGGAGCGCAGGGTCGTTGAATACCCGAACATCTCCGACAGCGGCACGCTCGCCGCCACGACGTGCGCGTCGGAGCGCTGCGTCATGCCGCCGATCTTGCCGCGGCGACTCGACAGGTCGCCCATCACCTCGCCCATGTAGTCGCTGGGCGTCACCACCTCGACGTCCATGACCGGCTCGAGCAGGACCGGCTGCGCCTGCCGGGCGGCTTCCTTCACCGCCATCGAGCCCGCGATCTTGAACGCCATCTCGCTCGAGTCGACGTCGTGGTAGGAGCCGTCCACCAGCTCCACCTTCACGTCCACCATCGGATAGCCCGCCAGCACGCCATTTTCCAGGGCTTCCTTCACGCCTTGCTCCACCGGCCCGATATACTCCCGCGGGATCGTGCCGCCGACGACCTTGTCCTCGAACACGAACCCGGTCCCCGGTTGGCCGGGCTCCATGTGGATCACCACGTGGCCGTACTGGCCGCGGCCGCCGGTCTGGCGGATGAATTTGCCTTCCACATACTCGACCCGCTTGCGCACCGTCTCGCGGTAGGCCACCTGCGGCCGGCCCACGTTCGCCTCGACTTTGAACTCCCGCTTCATCCGGTCCACGATGATCTCGAGGTGCAGCTCGCCCATCCCCGAGATGATCGTCTGGCCGGTTTCGGTGTCGGTGTGGACGCGGAACGTCGGGTCTTCTTCGGACAGCTTCTGGAGCGCCACCGAGAGCTTGTCTTGGTCGGCCTTGGTTTTGGGCTCGATGGCGACGGAGATGACCGGATTCGGAAAGCGCATCGCCTCGAGGATGATCGGATCGTCTTCGCTGCACAGCGTGTCGCCGGTTTTGGTGTCCTTGAGGCCGATCGCCGCCGCGATGTCGCCGGCGCGCACCTCTTCCAGCTCCTCGCGCTTGTTGGCGTGCATCTGCAGCAGGCGCCCGATCCGCTCCTTGCGGTCCTTCGTGCTGTTGTAGACGTAGGAGCCGGCATGCAGCACGCCGGAGTACACACGGAAAAACGTCAGTTTCCCGACGTAGGGATCGGTGGCGATCTTGAACGCCAGCGCCGCGAACGGCTCTTCATCGGAGGCGTGGCGTTCGGCATGGGTCGCGTCGTGGTGCGGCAGGTGGCCCCGGATCGGCGGCACGTCCGTCGGCGACGGGAGATAGTCCACCACCGCGTCGAGCAGCTGCTGCACGCCTTTGTTCTTGAACGCGGCGCCGCAGATCACCAGCACCACGTGCCCGGCGATCGTCGCCTTGCGCAGCACGGTGCGGATCTCGTCCTCGCTCAGCGCCTGTCCCTCGAGGTACTTGTGGAGGATCGTGTCATCATGCTCCACCACCGCTTCGAGCATCTGGTGGCGCATCTCGGCGACCCGCTTCATGAGGGCGGCCGGCACCGGGCCTTCGACGTACTTCTTGCCCAGAGTCTCGTCGTCGTACACGATCTCGATCTGCCGGATCAGGTCGACCACCCCGGTGAACAGCTCACCCGCACCGAGCGGCAGCTGGATCGGGATCGCTTTGGCGCCGAGGCGCTCGCGCACCATTTTCAGGCAGCGGTCGAAGTCCGCGCCGACGCGGTCCATCTTGTTCACGAACACGATCCGCGGGACGCCGTAGCGGTCCGCCTGGCGCCATACCGTCTCGGTCTGCGGCTCGACGCCGCCCACCGCGTCGAGCACGGTCACGGCGCCGTCCAGCACGCGCAGACTCCGCTCCACCTCCACGGTGAAGTCCACGTGGCCCGGGGTGTCGATGATGTTGATGCGGAACGGCTCTCCCCGCCGTGGCCAGAAGGCGGTGGTGGCGGCGGACGTGATCGTGATCCCCCGCTCCTGCTCCTGCTCCATCCAGTCCATCGTGGCCGTACCTTCGTGCACCTCACCCAGCTTGTAGGTGCGGCCCGTGTAGTACAGGATGCGCTCGGTGGTCGTGGTCTTCCCGGCATCGATGTGCGCCATGATGCCGATGTTCCGGATCCGATCGAGCGGTGTCGTGCGAGACATGTCGTCCTATCGTATAGGCGCAGCATGCTGCGCCCATCCCCCGTATGCCAGCAAAAACGCGGGGCGACCGTGTCGCCCATGCGTGGGCCGGTCTCGCTCCGCTGCCATCCGAGGGCACGCCGCCCCCGAGATGCGGTGGTGTCGTCGCCTACGCTACCACCGGTAATGCGCGAAGGCGCGATTCGCCTCCGCCATCCGGTGCGTGTCTTCTTTCTTCTTGATCGATTCCCCCTCGCCCTTCGAGGCGAGGATCAGCTCGGCGGCCAACCGCTCCGCCATATCCTTCTCACGCCGCGCGCGTGTGTACTGGATTATCCAGCGCATCGCCAGCGCCGTGCGCCGCTCCGGCCGCACTTCCACCGGGACCTGATAGGTGGCGCCCCCCACCCGGCGGGACTTCACTTCGAGCGCCGGCTTCACGTTCGACAGCGCCTGCTTGAACACGTTCACGCCCGGCTGTGACGTGCGCTGCTCGATCAGGTCCATCGCCGAATAGAACACCCGCTCGGCCAGCGATTTCTTGCCCCGGTTCATCAGGTTGTTGACGAACTTGGAGACGGTCTGGCTGTCGTAGCGCGGATCCGGCGGCACCGGCCGCTTGACCGCCTTCTTGCGACGGCTCATTGACCGGCCGCCTTGGGCCGCTTGGCGCCGTACTTCGAGCGCGACTGCTTGCGCTCATTCACGCCAGCGGCGTCGAGCGTGCCGCGGATGATGTGGTAGCGCACTCCCGGCAGGTCCTTCACGCGGCCGCCGCGGATCATCACAATCGAGTGCTCCTGGAGATTGTGCCCCTCGCCCGGGATGTAAGCCGTCACCTCGAAGCCGTTGGTGAGCCGGACGCGCGCGACCTTGCGGAGCGCCGAGTTCGGCTTCTTCGGCGTCGTGGTGTAGACGCGCGTGCAGACACCGCGCATTTGCGGGTTCCCGCGTAGCGCCGGCGCCTTTTCCTTCTTTCCCACGTCGCGGCGGCCGAACCGCACCAGCTGGTTGATCGTCGGCATACCCCTCGGAGCCCGCTCCCAAAAAGTTCCAAGACAGACTTGAAAGCTAGCCGGGCCCTTCGACTTAGGTCAACCCCCGCGCCCGGACCCTGCCCGGACTGGCGGCATCTTCCGCAGCGCGACGGCGCACCCTAGTATGGCCCGCTTCCCACCACCGGAGCTCGCCCGCATGCCCTCCATGTGTCGTCTGGCCGCCGCCGCCGCCGCCGCCGTTTCGCTCGCCGCCTGCGCCTCGGGGGCGGCCCGGCCCGCTACGGCACCGACCGCTCAGGCCGATACGTCCAAAAAAGACCTCCCCTGGAAGCCCTGGGCCGAGGTCACCAAGGACGCCCAACAACTGCGCGGCCTGTTCACCGGCTACCTGAAGCGGGACAACGCCTACCTCGCCATCAAGCCCGACCAATTCGACCGGGACTACCTGCTCGTCGCCCAGCTGGCGCAGGGTCTGGGGGACTACGGGCTCGACGGCGGCTCCTCGCTCCGCTCCGACCTGGTCCAGTTCCACCGCACCGGGACCAAGGTGGAATTGCGGCTCGTCAATCCGTACCTGACAGCGACGCCCGGCACCCCGATGGCGCGCACCGTCGCCTACTCGTTCGGCGGATCCGTCGCGTATGCGTTCCCCATCGCGAGTGTCCGCGATACGACCAACGAGGTCCTGATCGACCTCACCCCGTTCCTCCTCTCCGACTGGGCGGACGTGGGGAGTTTCTTCGACTTCTTCGTCCAGGCCTTGAGCCTTCGGGGCGGCGTATCGCTCGACAAGGAGCGCTCCGCCTTCCAGGGCATGCGGATGTTCCCCGCCAACGTCGAGCTGGACGCGCGCATCAGCTTCCTCGCGTCGAAGCCGCTCGGCATCGCCACGGTGCCGGACTACCGCTACATCCCGATGACGCTGCACTACTCGCTGCTCGAGCTGCCCGCCACGCCAATGCGCCCGCGGGTCGCCGACGACCGCGTCGGGTACTTCATTTCGGCGATGATGGATTTCTCGCGCGACACGTCCGAGACGTTCTTCGTGCGCTACGTCAACCGCTGGCGGCTCGAGAAGCGGGATCCCAGCGCGGCCGTGAGTGACCCCGTCAAACCCATTACGTATTACCTCGACCGCACCATCCCGCTGGAATGGCGCCCCTACGTGCGCGCCGGGATCCTCGAGTGGAACCGAGCGTTCGAGGACGCTGGGCTCACGAGCGCGATTCAGGTCCTCGATGCTCCCGACGACACCCTGTGGAGCGCCGAGGACGCGCGCTATAGCACCGTCCGCTGGATGGCGAACTTCAACTGGGTCTACGCGATCGGCCCGTCGGACGTCGACCCGCGTACCGGCGAGATCCTGAACGCCGACATCTTGATAGCCGCGTCCCTCGTCCCGTACTGGCAGGGGGAGTACCGCGAGTACGCCGGCCCCGAGACCATGACCCGCGCGGTGTTCCAGGAGGACTCGTTGCTGCGCGCCGACCCAACCGGCCGCAGGCTGCGCCAGTGCCGCTATGCGGCGGGGTTGTCCCGCTATGGCACGCTGCTGCGGGCGACGCTTGCGGCCAGCGGCGTGATCGCGCCCGGGGCGCCCGTGCCGCGGGAGTACATCGGTCAGGCGCTGAAGGAGCTGGTGATGCACGAGGTGGGGCACACCCTCGGGCTGCGGCACAACTTCCGCGGCACGACCGCCATCCCCGCCGCCTCGCTCACCGACCGCCGGTTCACCGCCGCCAACGGCACCTCCGCGTCGGTCATGGACTACAATCCGCCGGCCATCGCGCTCGACCGCGGTCGTCAGGGTGACTACTACTCCACCACCATCGGCACCTACGACCGCTGGGCAATTCGCTACGGCTACACGGCGGTCGGCGGCGACTCCCCCGACGCCGAACGACCCAGCCTCGCGCGCATCGCGGGCGAGGCGGCGGACCCGAACCACGTCTATGCGACCGACGAGGATGCCGGCTTTGCGGGGTTCGGCCTCGACCCCAACGTCACGCGCTGGGATCAGACCACCGACCCGCTGGCATGGGCGAAAGACCAGGTGACGCTGATCAACCGATTGTTCGATTCGCTCGAAACGCGGTTGGTGGCTCCGGGGGAGGGGTACCCCAAGTTGCGCGGGGGATTCATCGATCTCCTGTTCCAACGGTGGTATGCGACGATCGTCACCACCAAGTATCTGTCCGGCGTCTACACGGCGCGCGACCACCGCGGCGATCCCAACGCGCGCCCGCCGTTCACGGCTGTGCCGGCCGAGAAGCAGCGCGAGGCGCTGGCGTTTATCGCGGCAGCCGGGCTGGGGGAGGACGTCTACCGGTTCCGCCCCGAGCTGCTGAACCGCCTGGCGCCGTCGCGCTGGTGGCACTGGGGCCAGAATCCGTTCTCGCAGGGCCGGATCGATTTCCCGCTCCACGACTGGGCGTACTCCTTCCAGTCGATCCTCGTCTCGTTGCTGCTCGACCCCGGGGTGCTGGCCCGGATCCGGGACAACGAGCTGCGGGCGACCCCAGGAGAACGGGTCGTGACGATACCGGACGTGCTCACCACCCTCACGAACGCCATTTGGGCCGAAGCGGGCCGCGGCCGCAACGTCGCGTCGATCCGCCGCGACCTGCAGCGGATGTATCTCGGCGAGCTGCTGCAGCTGCACGTGAGCCCGGCCCCCGGCACCCCGGACGACGCCCGCGCCATCGCTCGGGTCACGCTGGTGGAGCTCAACGGCCGCCTTACCCGGGCGCTCGCCGCCGGCCGGCTCGACGCGTATACCCGGGCCCACTACGCCGATGCGCGGGTGAAAATCGAGCAGGCGTTGCGCGCCCAGGCGGTAGTCCCGGCATCGCAGCTGCGGTAGCGACTCCGAGCCTCGTGAAGGAACAAGCGCCCGGGAGCGATCCCGGGCGTTGTGTGTGCGTCCGATCTTGGGGTCCGATCAGATGGGTCGAAACAGATCGCTCAATTCCAGCGTGAACGGACGCGTGGTCTGCGGCGGCCGCCAAGTCAGCCGGTGCTGCTCGATCGCGGGGAACTCGGCATCCGGTTGCCACACTTCGACGAGCCGCGCGTCGCCGTCCACCATCCAGTACACGGCGACACCCCGCTCTTGGTACAACCGGCGCTTGGAGAAACGGTCCGCCCGCGACGAGGAGGGGCTGAGAACTTCCGCGGCCAGAAGCAGGTGGCGGATCTTGGACCAGTCCTGAAGGCGTGCGTCCTCGACTGGGACGACGAAGACGTCCGGCTGCACGAGGATGTGTCGACCCCAAGAGATGTCCGCAGGAGACGCCAGCGCCACGCCAACCCGTTCCGTGTCCAGATACGCCCGGAGCGCGGCGAGCAGGCGAGCATTGAGCTCCTGGTGCCAGAGCCGCGGCGCCGGGGTCACGAGCAGCTCCCCGTGTACCACCTCGTAGCGGTTGCCGTCGTCCGGCAGTGCGCGGACCATGTCGGCCGTGTAGTAGATCGGAGCGGCCATGCCCATATGATCGTGTCCTCGGCCCAGGGTGAGCAAGGGTCTGCCATGCTGCACCTTGGCGGAGGAGGGACGACGCTCCGTCATCGTTTTCATGCGTCCTGGCGCAGACCATTGCCGCGGACCGCGAGGGTGGACCTGCCGTAGCTTGACATCCGTCGCGCTCCTGAACTACTTACCCGTATCATGGCACCCTGCGCCCGCACCTGCATCTGTAGCCGAACCCCCTTGCAGGGGTTCGGGGTGGAGTGGTCCATCGCATAGCGGAAATAGACACCACCAAGCGAGCGGCCGCCGCCTCAGAGCAATTCAGGTGACGGCCGCGTTCCTTATTCGCACCAGCAAGGAGGACTCCATGCCGCAGACCATAGCGCCCGCACCCGACATCGCCACGCGCGGGTACCCGCACCCTGAGGTGCTCGTATCCACTCAGTGGGTGGCCGACCACCTCACCGATCCAAAGGTTCGGCTGCTCGAGTCGAATGAAGACGTGCTGCTGTACGACACCGGCCACATCCCCGGCGCGGTCAAGATCGACTGGGTGGCCGACCTGAACGATCCGGTGCTGCGCGACTACATCGACCGCCCGCGCCTCGAGCGGGTGCTGCGTGCCAAGGGGATCAACAAGGACACCACGGTCGTGTTCTACGGCGACAAGAACAACTGGTGGGCGACCTACGCGTTCTGGGTGTTGAAGCTGTTCGGCGTCGACAACCTGCGCGTGATGGACGGCGGCCGGCTGCGGTGGGTCGACGAGGGTCGCCCCCTCGAGACGACGGTCCCCACGTACGCCGCCGGGAATATCACCGTGAAAGAGCGGGACGACGCCCGGATCCGCGCGTTCCACGGCCAGGTGACGGCCCACGTGCAAGCCAACAAGGCGCTGGTCGACGTGCGCAGCCCGGAGGAGTACCGCGGCGAGCGGCTCCACATGCCGGAGTATCCCAACGAAGGCGCGCTGCGGGGTGGGCATATCCCCGGCGCCAAGAGCATCCCCTGGGGGCGCGCCATCAACCCCGAGACGCACACGTTTCGTCCCGCGGCCGAGCTGCGCACGATCTACGAGCAGGAGAACGGACTCAAAGGCGACCAGGACATCATCGCCTACTGCCGCATCGGCGAGCGCTCCTCGCATACGTGGTTCACGCTCACCTACCTGCTCGGCTTCAAGACGGTGCGCAATTACGACGGCAGCTGGACCGAGTGGGGCAACACGGTGCGCGCGCCGATCGAAAAGCCGTAATGGATCGCGAAACGCGGATCGCCTGGCTGGTGGATCACGCCAAGCGGCCGCGCCACGCGGGAGCCCTGCCCGGCGCCGACGTCTCGGTCCCGGGCGGCAACCCGGGGTGCGGGGACCTGATCACGCTGTACCTCAAAGCGGACGCGGCCGAGGACCGCGTTGCGGCGGTCAGCTTCGAGGGGACCGGGTGTACCCTCAGCCAGGCCGCCGCCTCGATCCTCGCCGAGCGGACCAACAAGCTGCGGCCGGCCTTTGCCGAGGTCCTCGACTTCAGCTACGAGCAAATGATGGACCTGGTGGGGCGGGACGTCGCCGATTCACGTCCTCGCTGCGCCACGCTGGCGCTCGGCACTCTCAAAGCTGCGGTGAAAGCGGTGGAAATGAACCGAAAGCTCAAGGCCGCCGGTCACACGGACGCCGGCATCGCCGAGCTGCGTCGGGCGATCGCCGCGGCGGCCGAAGGAACGGGGCTGGTGCTGGGCGAGGGGGCGGAAGCGGCGGCGCGCGCAGACTCGGCCGCCGCGTCCTAATCACCTCCCGATTGTTTCACCGGGGATCCCGCCCGAACAGGAGACCCGCCCGGATCGCAAGGCTGGTCCCGCTCGGGCTGAAGCCCGAGTTGGACCCGTTCACCTGGAGATCCCCGAAATTCACCGAGGCAAATACCACACTCATATCGAGAGCCGCTGATCCGCCAAGGCCGACGAGCATCCCACCCCCGAACCCGAAGAAATACCCGCTCGCACTGCCGTCGTTGCCGCCGGAGGAGATGCTTTCGCGAATCCACCCGAGCCGCCCCGTCAGAAGCGGACTCACCCGGCTCGAGGAGGTCTTGAACAGGTAGCGCGGCTCGGCAAACAGACCGATAACCTTCCAGTTCGCGCTGATGTCCGTCGAGTGGCTCGTGAATTGGACGCCGCCGCCGAGCGAGAACGAACTCCCGAGGCCGCCCCGTACCTGGAGGTCGCCACCGAAGCCGGCGTTGGTTCCCTGGAAGTCATTGCCGGACAGAGATGCGTACAACCCGGCGACACCGAACGATACCTGCGCGTCGACCGGTCGCGCAGCAGTCCCGACGGAGACCAACGTCAGACTCGCGATCAACCTCAAACCACGCATGCGCCCTCCTCTAGCGATGAGAGTGCTACTGTTTTTGGGCCGTCCAGCTCCCCGCACTGAGCGCCGTTCCCCCGCTGCCGAAGGCGACCGTCGTCCCGCACGTGATGAACCAATTCTGGGAGTACGCATCCCACGAACCGGTGGCCGAGGCCTCCGACGAGAACGTACCGTGCAAGGTGGTCGACACGTTGGTGATCGGCAGCGTGACGGCGGCGTTGAAGCCACCGCCCGAGATCGCGATCGGTGGCGTGGCGGGGAAGGTCGCCGTGCACGTGAACGTGCCGAAGTTCATGCGGAGCCGCGCCGTGAGGCTGTCGATCTGACCCGACTGATTCACGCGGAAGTAGAGCGGCAGGTTCTGGCTCGTCGTCCCGCTCCATTCCCCCGCATAGCTGACCGCGGCGGGGCCCGTGCCATTGTCTCCTCCGCACGCCGCGAGTCCCACCACCCCCAGCAGGGACCCGCACCATCCGATAACTGAAATCGAGCGACGCTTCATAC
>JBOHST010000072.1:0-5117 GCA_050733375.1 Gemmatimonadales bacterium | reverse complement strand
GCCTGCCGATTCCTCCGATGTCGCGAAGCGCCTGGCCGGGCCGGTTGAGCCGCCACCGGATCTCAAGCAGCGTGTGACCGGGAGCCTGCGCGAGCGCGGCCTGGTGGCTCCGGTCGGTGGACGCCGTGCGAGGTTCTTCACCACGTTTGCCTACGTTGCCGGCGCTGTCCTCTTGTTCGTGGGCGGCCTGATGTTCGGCAAGCGGAGCGGGAGCACAGCCGCGGATCCACGGCCCCGCTTCGTGCTGTTGCTGTATGAAGACGCCGCTTTTCGTCCCACCGTGTCCCATCTCGAGCACGTGGCCGAGTACGGTGCATGGGCGGACAGCTTGCGAGGTCAGGGCAAGCTCGTAATGGGGGAGGAGTTGGATACGGGAGAGTCGGCGGTCCTGAGGGGGGCGGGGACTGTCACTCGCGTGTCCCCGGGGGACCTGCAGAGTGAAGCCGGCATTCTTGGCGGCTTTTTCATCGTACGGGCCGCGAACCGGGAGGAGGCTCTCGCCATCGCACGCCAATGCCCGCACCTCAAGTATGGTGGGCGGATTGTGCTGCGCCGTTTCACGATGACCTGAGGCTACTTCGTCACATCGACGTAGATCCAGTCGCGGTGCCCGGCCCCCGCGGCTCGCACGTCGTTCGACATTCACGCCATTGTGACGATGATCTTGCCCTTGTGATCACCCGTGCCAAAGTGCCGAAAGGCTTCCGGCAGATCGGCGAGTTTGTACGCCCGGTCGATCACCGGTTGCAGCTTGCCGGCTTCGAACATTTCATTCATGTAGGCGACGTCCTTGTTGGGCTTCAACATGACGAGACGCACGTGCTTCCCGTACAGCCGGGAAATGATGGGACCAAGGACCAGGGCTTGCAGCAGGCGCGGGATGCTGCCGCCGACAGTGGCATAGGTGCCACCGCGATTCAGTGCCCGTGCATAGGCAAATGGTGAACGGTTCGTTTTCACATCAAGGATAAGGTCGTAACGGTCGTCGCCTTCCGTGAAGTCTTCCTTGAGGCAATCAATGACATGGTCCGCCCCCAAGGCACGTAGCATGTCCAGCTTGCCGGGCTTGTCGACCACGGTCACTTCAACGTCGTAGCGCTTGGCGATCTGGAAAGCGAACGTCCCAACACCTCCTCCTGCTCCGTTCAGGAGCAGCTTTTGGCCCGACCGAATTCGGCCAACATCAATGAGGCCCTGCACCGCGAGCATTCCTGCTTGTGGGATGGCGGCGGCTTGCTCGAATGTCATTCCGGCCGGTTTGCGCGCAACGCTCGCGGCCGGAACACAGGCATACTCGGCAAATGCGCCGAACCCGCTCATGCACAAGTCGCCGTAGACCTCATCACCCGGCTGGAACGCTTGGACATCGCCGCCCACCGCTTCAACACGCCCAGCGATATCACAGCCGAGGATCTGTACTCTTGGAGTGACGAGGCCAGCAACAATGCGGTCTATAAGCGACGGACTACCCTGCAGTAGCCCCCAATCCCAATCGTTGATGGACGCGGCATGTACCCGAACCAACACTTCGTTGGCCTTGGGCGTCGGCGTGGGCACTTCCCTCATCTTGAGCACGTCGGGCCCGCCGTACCGCCGCTGCATGACCACTGCCTTCATGCGGCCGTCCACCCGCCTCAGGTCGCTGCTGCTGCTGCGTTTCGCCGCAGGATAGTGTGATAAACCAGCCCGACGAACAGCAGGTCGGTGTCCTCGAGTGACCCGTCATCCGCGACGGCCCAGCCGCCGTTGCAAAGGCCTACCTGATTGATCTCGGCCAACGCTCGACCGTCGTGGACCACCCGGTAGCCGGTGTTGAACCAGCCGGCCGAGACTAGCCGGGCTGGCCTGTTGCTCAACCGCATGTCCCAAGCGCTGGTGAACAGGCCGCGCCGGTCCGCCTCGGCTAGACTCCGCCCGTCGGCGCTGTCGGTGAGAATGAACCGGCTCCCCAGCCAGCTGGCCTTCTTCAAGACGAGTTGGCGACGCCCGGTCAGGTGGATGTCTACGCTCTCGCTCAACCACCGGCCGCGGTACTCTCCCCAAGGGCGCCCGTCCACCTTCAAGATGTAAAGGTCCGACCAGCAACTGGGGGAGAGCGCTTCAAGCATCATGATGCACCGGGCTGCTGATATTGGCCATTCCGAAACCCAAACACGCCTTGCCTTCGGTGGCTTCAAGGTACTGCGGCGGCCAAACGCCCGGCTTCAGCGCCCGTCTGCTTCAAGCTTCCGGTAGGCGGCCTGCGCGACAATCTATGCGAAACCTGCGCGACGCGGCGTGGGAGGTCGGCACGCGATCTCTCGGTCGTCGGGCGGTGGCGATGGACGCGGCGTGCCGGGCCGGCTTGACTCCTGTGCCGACCGTCGCGAATCTTCGGAGCGCTGTCGGAGCGCATCCGGTCCGCGGAAAGGGACGGTCCCCTCCGATGCAGTCGCTGACCTGCTCGATCTCATTACCCTCTTTTCGGGCCCATCAGGCGGACACGGGCCACTACGAAAGGGGGTATCATGTCCGCGTTGCGCACGCTACCGCCGAAGCCCAGCCGCGAGTTCGAGCACAAAGAGGCGAAAGCGCTCCTCCGCCGACTGCGCACCGGCGACCCGGATGCACTCGCGCGCGCGCGCGCGCGGCATCCGGCGATCGATGACGCTGCGCCCGAGCGCATCCGCCTCGCCGACGCGCAGCTCGTCGTCGCGCGCGAATATGGTTTCACAAGCTGGCCGCGACTCGTGCGCTACTTCGGTGACGTCGAGCGCCAGCGGTACAGTCACCGGTCCATCCAGCATGATCGGCGCGACCTCCATGACGCGAGCGTCCGTGGACTGCTCGTTGAGCATCGCGATCGACGCGTTTGGGCGGCGCGCGCACTCGCGTCGTACGTGCCTCGGTTCTACGGCATGCCCGTGGACGAGGTCTTTGCGTCCTCCATCACTGAGGACGACGCGCGCCTCGCCGTAGCGCGCATCGGTGGGTTCCCCAGCTGGGAGGTGCTGCTCGAGCGCACTGCAGCGGTAATCCAGCACGATCCGGACGAATGGGAAGTGGCCCCCATGCGATATGCCAGCAAGGCCATGGAGAGGGCCGACCTGGACGAGCTCCGACGAGTCGTCGAGGGGCACCCGGAACTGCTGCACCCGTCGGACGACGACTTGGCCGTGGGGGGTAGCCTGCTCAGGACCGCCCTCCATCACGAGCGGCGGAAGGGCATAGCGGCCCTGCGCCCGATCATGCAGTGGCTCGCGGCGCAGGGCTTCGATCTGCAGGGAGAGCTCAACCGGCAGCTCTGCGGCCACAGGCGCATGAAAACGGAGAAGGTGCGCTGGCTCCTCAACCGCGGCGCCGACGCGAACTGGGTCGCGCCTAACGGCATCCCGGTGCTGGAGCACGCGCTCATCCGGTATTGGAACGGCGAGGCGGTGGACCTCGTCGCGGCGCGCACCGTGCCCCGCAAAGCGCTCTGGATCGCCGCGGGGCTGGGCGACGTGGACGGCGTGCGCCGCTCGCTCGACGCCCAAGGTACGCCGATGCCTGCAGCGCGCCGACTCCGCCCGGATTTCGACGCCGTGGGGCCACTGAGCCTGTTGCCGCATCCGGACCCCGACGATGAAGAAATCCTCATGGAAGCCTTTATCATCGCCATGCTCAACGGACGAGCGGCCGTGCTCGAGTACATGGTGTCGCGAGACTTCCCGGTGGACAGTCTCGTCTATGGCTCACCGGTGATCAGCGTCGCGGTCGGCAACGCCATGACGCCCGTGGTAGAGTGCCTCGTGCGATGCGGCGCCAATCTGGACCTCCGCGGCTGGCGCCCGGCGCAATCGGCGCGTGAGCTCGCGCGCGAGATGTTCGAGAACATGTCGCTGGATGCCAACTGCCGGCGCATCGTCGAGCTGTGCGGAATGGACCCCGACGCCATCCTCGCCGAGCGCGATGCGCGACCGGTGAATCCACCCAGCATCGAGCCGAAGCTCGAGGAAGCGTTGGAGCTCGCGGGAGACGACGCGTTCCGTCTCGGACAATCCGAGATTCGCTCTGAGAACTTGCTCTTTGGTCTCCTCCGGAGCGGCGGGCCTCCGCTCACGTACTTCGCCAGGGTGAGTCGGATGGACCTCGACCGGTTCCGCGCCGACGTGAAGGGACGGGTGCGTCCCATCGAGGACCGCGTCGACCACCCGAGGCTGCCCCTGGATCCCGACGCGCAGGCCACGATGCAGGCGGCTATCGTGATCGCCACCGAGCGTCGGCGCGAGACGGTGCACGGCCTCCACCTGCTCTACGCGCTCACGCAGGCCGAGCACGGCGCGGCGGCCGATCTGCTGGCGCACTATGGGTCGAGCGCGGCAACGGTTAAGGGGGAACTAGAGCGAGCGCTGTGATGAATGGCTCGCGGAGCGTCACTCGCGTCACGGGTGAGGCTACGTCCGCTCCGCTGCAGCGAGGGTGCCGGTTCGCCTACCGATGAATAAACTGACCTCTATACGACGCTATCTCGTACAACAAAATGCAACTCTGCAACAGGAGTCGCTCGGTAAGGCGTTGAGACGATGAGTGAGAAGGGGGGGCGCAAGGCTGGGCCGCGAACTCCCAAGCCGCCCCGGTTGAGTAGTTGGGTGTAGATCATGGTCGTTCGGTCGTCCCGGCGCATGGACTCAACGGAGGGCGCAGGACTCGAACCTGCAAGGGCTTTCACCCGCCGGTTTTCAAGTCCCGACCGTCATTGGACACCGGGACACAGCCGAACAGAAAGTGGCGCGCCGTAAAAACTTACGCGGCACGCCAGCCCGGTGCCAGCGACACCTGGGGCCGCCTGTGTACGGCAGGAAGGGGCACAGAAGGGGCACAGTCGGTCGCGCGCGCGATCGGCGGTAGCTTTGGCGCGATGGCGCACGAGCTCCAAAGCTTTGTCGAAGGCCCCGACGAGCTGCGCGCACGTCTGGCGCGGGTGAAGGCGGTACTCGCCGCGCACAAGCTGCGGTTCCCGCGCGGCTCGCGCTTCGCCCGGTTCGAGAAGCTCGCTGAACGCTTCGCGGCGAAGAAACTCAGCCCGCTCGGCGTTGGGTCGCGGCGCGACGTGGACCTGCTCCTCGAGGGCAACCGCGACTTCGCGGACCTGGCGA
>JBOHST010000071.1:0-7550 GCA_050733375.1 Gemmatimonadales bacterium | reverse complement strand
AGTGGACAGTCGTCATCGCCGCCGGGTCGCACACCCGAAGCCACCATCCAATAATCGACCGACGCCCTATGACCCACCCAACGAGCCGAAACGAAGACGAGTATTTCGCCCGCCGCGATGCGGAGTTGCTGCGACAGCAGCGCGACGCGATGGCACGCCAGGCCGGCGAGGCCGAGCGGAAATCGCACTACATGAAGTGCCCCAAGTGCGGGTATGACCTGATCACGAACGACTGGCAAGGGGTGCAGATCGACCAGTGCACCCACTGCCACGGTCTGTGGTTCGACGCCGGCGAGGCGGAGTCGCTCCTCAAGCACTCGGACCGCGGGGTGTTCAGCCGCGTCTTCGGCGCCGTCCTGAAGGGCGTCAGCGGCGCCAAGGCGTCGGACGTGTGACGCGGAGCGTGACCGCGTTCCCGGGCGATCCGCCGATCACCCCGGGGCTCGTCCGCGATCACAACCTGACCGACCACGAATACGCCCGCATCGAGGCGCTGCTCGGGCGCGCTCCGACGTTCGCCGAGCTGGGGATCTTTTCGGCGTTGTGGAGCGAGCACTGCTCCTACAAGCACTCCAGGTCGGTCCTGAACACGTTTCCCACCACCGGCCCGCAGGTCGTCCAGGGCCCCGGGGAGAACGCGGGGGTGTTGCGGCTCCCCGACGGCTGGGCGGTGGCCTTCAAGATCGAATCGCACAACCATCCGTCGGCGATCGAGCCCTACCAGGGTGCAGCCACCGGCGCGGGCGGCATCCTGCGCGACGTCTTCACCATGGGCGCGCGCCCGGTCGCGTTGCTCAACAGCCTGCGCTTCGGACCGCTCGACGACGCGCGCAACCGGTACCTCTGCGTCGGCGTCGTCCGCGGCATCGGCGACTACGGCAACTGCGTTGGCGTCCCCACGCTGGGAGGGGAAGTCGACTTCGCGCCGGGCTATACCGGCAACCCGCTCGTCAACGCCATGTGTGTCGGGATGCTGCGGGAGCGTGACCTCATCACCGCAGCGGCGCACGGCATCGGCAACGTGCTGCTCGCCGTGGGCGCCAGCACCGGGCGCGACGGGATCCACGGCGCTTCGTTTGCGTCTGAGGAGCTGTCGCACGAGAGCGACCGACGCCGGCCGCAGGTGCAAGTGGGCGACCCGTTCACCGAGAAGCTCCTGCTCGAGGCGAGCCTCGAGCTGATCGCGTCGGGCGCCATCGTGGCGATTCAGGACTTGGGGGCCGCGGGCCTGACATCGTCCTCGGCGGAGATGGCGGCCCGGGGCGGGGTCGGGGTCGAGATTGACCTCGCGAAGGTCCCGACGCGGGAAGCGGGGATGACGCCCTACGAGATTCTGCTGTCGGAATCGCAGGAGCGGATGCTCGTCGTGGCGCAGCGCGACCGGGTCGCGGAGGTGGAAGCGATCGCCGCGAAGTGGGAGCTCGCCGCGACCCCGATCGGCCATGTCACGGACGATGGTCTCTACCGCTGCACCTGGGGAGACCAGGTGGTGGTGGAGATTCCCGGGCAACGACTGATCGACGATTGCCCGACGTACGATCCGGAAGCAGTGGAAGATCCGGCGGTCGTGGCGTTGCGGACGCTTGGCCCCCGCTCCGACCAGCCCCTCCTGGCACCGACTGATGCGCTGCTCCGCCTCCTCGATCACCCGCCGCTCGCATCGAAGCGGTGGGTATTCGAGCAGTACGACTCGACCGTGCAGGCCGGCACCGTCATCGCCCCGGGGGGTGATGCGGGCCTGATACGCCCGCGCGGTACGGAATTCGGCATTGCGATGACGACCGCCTGCAACGCGCGCTACGTGCGGCTGCGGCCGTACGAAGGCGGCAAGGCCGCGGTCGCCGAAGCGGCGCGCAACGTGGCGTGCACCGGGGCGCGGCCGCTCGGGATCACCGATTGCCTCAACTTCGGCAATCCGGAGCGCCCCGCCGTGTTCTTCCAGTTTCGCGAAGCGTGCCGCGGCATCGCCGACGCGTGCCGCACGCTCGGAACCCCGGTCACCGGGGGGAACGTCTCGTTCTACAACGAGAGCCCAACCGGAGCCGTCGACCCCACGCCGGTTGTCGGGATGGTCGGGCTGCTGGAACGCGCCGACCGCGCCGTGCCGAGTCACGCGCGGATGGTGGGTGATCGAGTCTTCCTGCTCGGCGATACGCGTGCCGAGCTGGGGGGCTCCGCCTATTGGGAAGCGCTCTTCGACTGCAGGGGCGGTGAGCCGCCGGTCGTCGACCTCGCCGCCGAGCGACGTCTCGTGGACTTCCTCGTCGCCGCCGCGCACCAGGGACTGCTGCACTCGGCGCACGACTGCTCGGACGGTGGATTGGGGGTCGCGCTCGCCGAGGTAGCGATGGGCGGGCCCTATCAGGAGGCGGGATTCGGATTGGACGTCGACCTCACGGCATACGGCACACCGCTCCCGACCCACGACGTGTTGTTCAGCGAGTCGCAGGGCCGGGTCGTGATCACGTGCGCTCCAGAGCGCATCGCCGCGGTGACGGCGCTCGCCGCCGAGCATGGAGTGCCGGCGTGCGTCGTGGGGACGGTCGGCCCGGTGGACGGCCCGTTTCGCGTCCGGCTGCGCGACGCCGTGATCGAGCAGCCCGTGGCCGCGCTGCGCGACGTATATTTCACGGCTCTCCCTCGGCGATTGGGGGACTGACGATCCCATGTGCGGCATCATCGGCGTCTCCGGCGTTCCCGACGCCTCCCGCGTCGCCTACCTCGGCCTCTACAGCCTGCAGCACCGCGGCCAGGAATCCGCGGGTCTGGTGGCTGTGGACGGCGAGGGGGTGGCCCGCTCACACCGCGGCATGGGTCTCGTGTCCGACGTGTTTACCGAGACGGTGCTCGCGGAGCTCTCCGGAGACGTCGCCATCGGCCACACGCGCTATTCCACCGCTGGCAGCTCGGTGCTCGCCAACGCGCAACCGATTCTCGCCCGATACCGCGAGGGCCCCATGGCCCTGGGCCACAACGGCAACCTCACCAACGCGGCGCTGCTGCGCTCCGATCTCGTGGACAAGGGCTCGATCTTCCAAACCTCGTCGGACAGCGAGGTGCTGATCCACCTGATCGCGCGCTCCGAGGCACGTGAGCCCGAGGACCAGTTGCTCGATGCGTTGGAGCGGGTTGAGGGAGCGTTTTCCCTGGTGGTCACGGTGGGCCGCACGCTGTACGCGATTGTGGATCCCCGTGGATTTCGCCCGTTGTGGCTCGGCAGGCTGGGGGCGGGGCATGTCGTGGCGTCCGAGACCTGCGCGTTCGACCTCGTGGGAGCGACGCCGCTGCGCGAGCTCGAGCCGGGCGAGTTCCTGCGCATCCAGGGCGAGGACGTCGACCGCCTCCCGCCGCTCGAGCCGAAGCCCCACCGTCGGTGCATCTTCGAGCTGGTTTATTTCTCCCGGCCCGACAGCACGATCTTCGCCCGTTCCGTGGACCGGGTGCGCCGCGCCCTGGGCCGGGAGCTGGCGCGGGAGCACCCGACCCCCGGCGCCGATTGTGTCTTTTCGGTGCCGGATTCCTCCAACGCGATGGCGCTCGGGTTCGCCGAGGAATCGAGGATCAAGCTCGAGTACGGCTTGATTCGCAACCACTACGTCGGCCGCACCTTCATCAATCCGACCCAGGCGGGCCGCGATGCCAAAGTGAAGATCAAGTTCAACCCGGTCCGCGAGGTGCTCGAAGGACAATCGGTGGTCGTGGTGGACGACTCGCTGGTGCGCGGCACGACGAGCAAGGAGCTGGTGCAGATGATCCGCGGGGCTGGGGCGCGTGAAGTCCACTTCCGCGTCGCCTCGCCGCCGATCACCGGGCCGTGCTACTACGGTATCGACACGCCGACCAAGGCAGAGCTGATCGCGTCGACCCACCCGGTCGAAGACATTCGCCGCCACCTCGGCGTGGAGACGCTGGGCTACCTCTCGCTCGACGGAATGCTGCGCGCCGCGGGCGGCGATCCGGCCGAGTTCTGCCACGCCTGCTTCTCCGGACAGTACCCGACGCCGATCCCCGACGACCACGCGCAGGCGCGTCACGCGGCGCCCCTGGTCCCCGTCGGCGCCTAACCTCCGTCTCCATGCCGTCGCACGAGCGATTCGTCTACGCCTTCGGGCCAGGCCGCGCCGACGGCTCCGCGGCCATGCGCGACATCCTGGGCGGGAAAGGTGCCGGCCTCGCCGAAATGGCGAACCTCGGCCTGCCCGTCCCGCCCGGCTTCACCATCTCCGCGAGGCTGTGTCTCCGCTACCTCGAAGACGGCACCTTCCCAGACGAGCTGCGCGAAGAGGTCGGGCGGCACCTCATCATGCTCGAACAAGCCACCGACAAGCGATTCGGCGACCGCCGCCGCCCGCTGCTCGTCTCGGTACGCTCCGGAGCGGCGGTGTCGATGCCGGGCATGATGGAGACCATCCTGAACCTCGGCCTGAACGACGAGACGGTGGGCGGTCTCGTCACCGGCTCGGGCAATCCGCGCTTCGCCTACGACTCGTATCGGCGGTTCGTCCAGATGTACGGCGACGTCGTGTTCGATCTCGGCAAGGAGCCGTTCGAGGAAGTGCTGGACGAGATGAAACGGCGCCGCAAGGCGGCGCGCGACATCGACCTCCCGGCCGCCGACCTCGAGGCGCTGGTCGCCGAGTACAAAGCGATCATCCACGCCAAGCGCGGCCTTCCCTTTCCCGAGGATCCGCCGACCCAGCTGTGGGGGGCGATCGAAGCGGTCTTCAAAAGCTGGCGCACCCGCCGCGCGCTCGACTACCGTCGCGTCCACGGCATTCCCGACGACCTGGGCACGGCCGTAAACATCGTGGCGATGGTGTACGGCAACATGGGCGAAGACTCGGGGACCGGTGTCGCCTTCACGCGTGACTGTCGCACCGGCGAGGCGGTGCTCAATGGAGACTTTCTCCTCAATGCCCAAGGCGAAGACGTCGTCTCCGGCGCCCGCACCCCGGAGTCGATCGCCAAACTGAAGCGCGGCAAGTTCGCGCGGGTCTACCGCGAGCTCACCGCCGCCGCTGGCAGGCTCGAACGGCATTTCCAGGACGTTCAGGACATCGAATTCACCTTCGAGCACGGCAAGCTGTACATGTTGCAGACCAGGCGCGCCCAGCGCGCCGGCCTCGCCGCTGTCCGCATCGCCGTAGAGATGGTGCGGGAAGGCCTGATCAACGAAGACGAGGCGGTCCAGCGAGTGCCGCCGCAGGATCTCGACCAGGTATTCCACCCGATGGTGGATCCCCGCGCGAGCGTGACGGTGGTCGCCAGGGGCCTTCCCGCGTCCCCCGGGGCGGCGATCGGCGAAGCGGTCTTCGATGCCGATGCTGCGGAGGCGCTTGCCAAGAAGGGCCACAAGGTGATTCTGGTGCGTCCCGAGACGAGTCCGGAGGACTTCCACGGCATCGTCGCCGCGCAGGCGGTGCTCACCGCGCGTGGCGGCATGACCAGCCACGCCGCCATCGTGGCGCGCGGCATGGGGAAGACCTGCGTCGTGGGAGCGAAGGACATCGAGGTAGATCCCGCGGCGGGACGGTTCCGGGCCAACGGCCGCATCGTGAAACAGGGACAGCTCCTCACCGTGGACGGCACGAGCGGCCGGGTGATGCTGGGCGCCGCCAAGCTGGTCCAGCCCAAGATCGGCATCCACTACGAGAAGTTGATGGGCTGGGCGGACGCCCGCCGCCGTCTGCGGGTCCGCACCAACGCCGACACGCCGTCGGACGCAAAGCGGGCACGCGAGTTCGGGGCCGAGGGGATCGGCCTGTGTCGCACCGAGCACATGTTCTTCGAGGGCGACCGGATCACGGCGATGCGGGAGATGATCGTCGCTGCTGACGAGCCTGGTCGCCGCGCGGCTCTTGCGAAGCTGCTGCCCATGCAACGCGCCGACTTCGAGGGCATCTTCGAGGCGATGGCGGGCTACCCCGTCACCATCCGCCTGCTCGATCCCCCGCTGCACGAGTTCCTGCCACACACCAAACAAGAGCTCACCCAGCTCGCCACGGCCATGAAAGTCTCCACGGCGCGGCTCAAGCACTTGGTGGACGGCCTGGTCGAAGCCAATCCGATGCTCGGCCACCGCGGCTGCCGGTTGGGAATCACCTACCCCGAGATCACTGAAATGCAGGCGCGGGCCATTTTCGAAGCGGCCTGCCGCGTGGTGGCCCGGGGCAAGCAAGCGGTGGTGGAGGTGATGATCCCGTTGGTCGCGGTGGCGGAGGAGTTTCGCCGCCAGGCGCAGATCGTGCGCCGCGTCGCGCAGGAGGTATTTCACGCCCAGGGTCGGGCGGTGCCCTATCTCGTGGGCACCATGATCGAGCTGCCGCGCGCCGCCCTCACCGCCGACGAGATCGCCCGGGAGGCGGAGTTCTTCTCGTTCGGCACGAACGACCTCACGCAGACGACGTTCGGCCTGTCGCGCGATGACGCCGGCCGGTTCCTGCCATTCTACGTGGAGAGCGGCATTCTCAAAGACGACCCATTCCAGGTGCTGGACCAGGACGGGGTCGGCAACCTGATCGAGCTGGCGGTGAAGCGCGGTCGGGGGGCGCGAAGCGACCTAAAGGTGGGGATCTGCGGCGAGCACGGCGGCGAGCCGTCGTCGGTGAAATTCTGCCACCACGCCGGCCTGCACTACGTCTCCTGCTCGCCGTTCCGTGTGCCGATCGCCCGCCTCGCCGCGGCCCAGGCGGCCCTCGAGGAGGCGGGCGTCATCAACCGCACCAAGGCGACGGTTTAGCTGCCCGGCGCGCGCGGCGCACAGGTAGCCCCGAGCACCGAGAAAATCACCAGGATGAACAGCGTGGCCAGAATCGCGGCCGTATAGGCGACGCCCTTCGACTGCTTGTGGGTCACCGCGATCCCGATCGCCGTCAGGATCGTCCCCCAGATGGAAAACGGGTTGATCCCCTTCAGGAAGCCGCTCAAGAACCGCCCGGAGACCGGCACGACGAGATCGAGCCCCATGGCCGGCTGCAGGTCGTCGGGCGAGACGAGGTTCTCCTTCCCCTTCACCATCAGGATGATCAGACCGACCACCTGCGCCAACACGAACGTGATCGAGGCATACGTCGACACCGACAACAACGTGCCGAACTTCCCTTCACCCCCCAACACCGATACCAGGACCCACAGGAACAGCGTACTCAGCAGCAGGACAATCGCGAGGATGAGGGGCCAGAAGAACACGCCCACGAACGCGAATTTCTGAGCTGCCTCGGCCGCTTGAGGATTCTGTGTCGCCATCTGGGCGTACACCGAGCTCATCGCCGCCTGCGCATACGGGAGCGTCAACCACTGGATGATCATCACCGGAATCGCGAGCCCGATGAACGGCAGCAGGAATCTCGGCTTCTCCCGCACCCGCTCGAACACCTCGCCGGGCGAGAAGAGCACATTGATCAGATCCAGTACCGCACTCATCCGATCCTCCGCGGTTAGTGAAGAAGGGCGTTACGGGCGCCCAATATACGCCTCCGCGAGGATTTTGTGTCAGCCACCGCCGACCGCGGCCCGGTGGCGGTCCGCCCACCACCCCCACAGGATCGTCA
>JBOHST010000070.1:0-5399 GCA_050733375.1 Gemmatimonadales bacterium | reverse complement strand
CCAGCTTCGCGACGCCGATTTCGTGGTGCGGCCGAAGGCACACGTGAGTAATTTCGCCGACTTCAGCAATCCGGGGGCATTGATCGCGGCCGGGGAACGCGCTGCGCAGGAAACGCTGCCGCAGATCGTGGCCGTACTCGAGCGGCATCGGTCGCTGTTCGTGCGGGTGGCGCCGCAAGCCGGAGGCAACCGACCATCACCTTGATCCAAGGCAACTCCTAGGGGGCGGGACCATGAGTGCCGGAAAGCGCATTCGCGTTGCCGTGAACGGCTATGGAGTGATCGGCAAGCGTGTCGCCGACGCCGTGACCAAACAGCAGGACATGCAGCTTGTCGGGGTGGTGGATGTCGTCGCCGACTGGCGGCCGCGCGTCGGGATCAGCCGGGGCCTGGCTCTCTTCGGCGCGGCCCCGGAGCACGCCGAGACGATGCGCAAAGCCGGCTTGACGGTCGCCGGGACACTGGAGGACCTGCTCGGCCAGGTTGACGTCGTCGTCGACTGCACGCCCAAGAGCGTGGCGGCGAAGAATGTCGAGGTGTATCGGCGCCGCGGCCTCAAGTTCATCGTCGAAGGCGGTGAGAAGCACTCGGTGACCGGGCACTCCTTCGTCGCCGAATGCAACTATGCAAGCGCGTTGGGCCGCGATGCAACGCGCGTTGTCTCCTGCAACACCACCTCCGTGGTGCGCACCCTCTCCGCGCTGAAGCGCGCCGGACTGCTACGCAAGGCGCGCGGCACGCTGCTGCGGCGCGCAACCGACTCTTGGGAGAGCCACGCAGGGGGCATCATGAACACGCTCGTGCCCGAACCTGAGATTCCGAGCCACCAGGGGCCCGACGCGCAGACCGTGGATCCGGAGCTCGACGTCGTGACCATGGCCGTCAAGGTCCCGGAGACGATCGGCCACCTGCACTACTGGGCGGTTGAGCTGACACGCACGGCGTCGAAGGAAGAGGTGCTCGCGGCGTTCCGCACCTCGACACGCATCGCGCTGATCCGCTACGCCGATGGGTTGCCGGCGCTCAATACGGTGAAAGAGCTGATGTCCGATTCGGGCCGGCCGCGCGGCGACCTCTACGAAGTCGCCCTGTGGGAGGACATGCTGAAGGTGCAGGACAACGAACTTTTCTACGGCTACATGGTGGACAACCAGGCGATCGTCGTTCCCGAGACCATCGATGCGATCCGCGCCTTGACGAAGGCCGAAGGCGATGCACGCGCCTCGATCACGAAGACGGACGCTGCGCTGGGAATCGGCGAATTGTTCTGAGCGTTCCGCTCTCCTTGGCCACGGAGTCAGGCCGCTGGCTTGAACATCGCCGAAACATCCCGGCACCTGACCTATCGTGGCGGCGTACCGGAAGTGGCGGACTGCAGCCGGATGGGCGTCTCCCATGGATCGCGCGTCACGAGCGCTTCGCCTTCCCGCTTCACACCATATCCCGCGCCCGCGAGACTGCGCGACGCGGCATCGAGACCGGCCGCGTCCGGCAGCTCGATGGTCCACTCGAGCAGCTGCGCCTCCTCGGCCGCGGGCGGCGAGGCGCCCGAACCCGCCCACGTGTTGGTCCCCAGGTGATGGTGGTAGCCGTCGGCAGCGAGGAACAGCGCGCCCGGGTATTGCCACACGGTGCGATCGAAGCCGAGCGCTTCGGAATAAAAGCTCGCCGCGGCGGCGAGGTCCCGCACGTGCAGGTGCACGTGGCCGATGACCGTGCCTCGCGGCATTCCGGTCCAGGGATCGGTTCCCGCTTCGCGTACGAGGTCCGCCACGTCCAGGGGATCGGTGGCCATCATCAGCTCGCGACCAATCCGTCGCCACGTGCTGCGCGGGCGGTCTGCGTACACCTCGATGCCGAGGTTGTCCGGATCCTGGAGGTACAGCGACTCGCTGACCAGGTGATCAGCCGCTCCTACGCGGGCGCCGATCTCCCCCACATGTCGCACGAACCGGCCTAACGAGGCCCGGTCCGGCAACAGTATGGCGTAGTGGAAGAGCCCGGTCCGTCCGCGGTACGGCACCGGCCGCGCGCCCGCGCGCTCGTGGAGCTCGACGAGCGACGTGTCACCGAGTTGAGCGCCGAGTACCGCGCCCGATCCGTCGCGGCGCAATACGCGCATGCCCAGCGTCTCCTCATAGTAGGCGATCGACCGTGTCAGGTCGGCGATCTGGAGGCGCACCCGCCCGAGACGCGTACCCTCGGGGAGGCGGTAGCCACGTGGCGCTTCGCCATAGCTGCTGGGGGTCGCCGGCTGCGCTCCCGGTGCGTCGCCGAAAATGTCGTGGCTCGATTCGCCCACGGAGATCACTCCACCAGACCGTCGTTGAACTTGATGCTGGCGTGACTACCGTTGCAGAACGGCTGGTTGACCGAGGCGCCGCAGCGGCACAGCGTGACTCGGTTCCGCGCTTCGTACGGCGTCCCGTCCGGGGATTCGATGATGATGCCGCCGCGGACCCAGAGCGGACCGCTGCGCCCCAGGGCGGGGTCCTCCACGACACCGATGGAAGGCGGGAGCGGGTCTTCGGTCTCCTTGTGCGTCCGCTTGTCGTGCAAGACCAACCGACCGGCGGGGCAGTGCATCACTTCGCGGACGACCAGCGCGCGAGTCTCCGGCTCGTCCGCGGATTCGATCAAGGACCAGATCTTGCCGCCCACATCACAGAAGCGCGCGAAGGCACACGGTTGCTCCGCGTCATTGAGCGTCATGGTCGGGCCATCATACGTCTCGGACTGCCGGGCGATCGGGACGCGACTGGCTGTTTCCCTCCCATCGAACCTGCTCTTGGAATGGGTCCCGTCGCAGATCGTGGCTCCACACCCTTGGCAATCCTCCCTCATGCACCGCTCTCTGGACCTCGCCCCGACTCAGCGTTCGGCCGGCTGACGAATATCAACTGCAGCAGATCCCGGCTCGACACGATTCCCACCGGCAGCTGATCGCGGACCACAGGCAGATGCCGGATCCGGTTCTGAAACATGCGCGCGAGGAGCGTCTCGATGGCGTCGTCCTCCGCCACGGTCACGACCGCCGTGGACATGACGTCCCGCACCCGCCGCGCGCGCGCCGCGCGGTAGATCTCCTCAACCTGCATCGTCTCCCGGACGCGGTGACCCAGGACCTGCATGCCGGCCGGCTCGCCGTCCGAGTCCGAAGCCGCACTGACGGCGAAGTCGGCGTCGGTCAGGATGCCGATCAGATGGCCGCGAAAGTCCACGACGAGAAGCGAGCCGATGTCCATTTGCAGCATGAGACCAGCCGCGGCCTCCAGTGTCGCGTCGCCCTGGACCGTGACCAACAGATCGGTCATGATGTCCTTGGCCGTGAGCGGTGCCATGTGTCCTCCAGATGGTCTTGTAAATCTGCGGCTCACCCTACTCCGTGGTCCTGCCGTCGAAATGCTCCTGGGACGCCTCGGCAGCGACTTTCGTGGGGTGCACGGTTCCGTCCACATGCTCGGGCGGCGCGTACAGCGTGTACAGTTTCAGCGGCGTGTCGCCGGTGTTCCTGATGTTGTGCCGCGCACCGGCGGGCACGACGATGGCCATGTCGCTCTGGATCCTCGTCAGGTGGCCATCGATCCAGGCCTCGCCCTTGCCCTTCTCCACCCGAAAGAACTGGTCGCGGTCGTGGTGAACTTCTTCCCCAATCTCCTCGCCCGTTGCGAGTGCCATCAGAACCAGTTGCATGTGCGAGCCCGTGTAAAGAACATGCCGGAAGTCCGCATTCTTCTCGGTCCGGTCTTCAATGTCGTCGATAAACCCTTTCATCGAACGCTCCTCGTGTAATGGATCGTCGCCTCACGCCGGGACACTGGCGAGCAGGACGTTGAGTCCTTCGGCCATGGTCGGATGGGTGAACATCGCGTCTCGCAGCCCGGTGTAAGGCAGTCCGCCGAGCATCGCCGTTTGGCCCCTGTGACTCGGGCAGCGCCGAGGACGAATTCAAGATGCGGCACCGCAAACTTCTTGCGATGGATGGCGATCATGCCGTCGACCATCTCCCGTTTCCTCCGGCGCACGCCCTCCATCTCGACGGTCACCGCCCCAGTCCGAATACCGTACGCGGCGGCATCGCTCACGAGGGCCGCCACCTTGGCGCTGCAGATCACGTTCTTGCTGGGCAGGCACGCGATGTTTGGACACGAGCCGCCGATCACGGCCCGCTCGACGACGACGACGGGGCGGCCTTGACGCGCCAGTTCCCAGGCGATGTATTGCCCGCCTCCCCTCCGCCCAGAACGACGTTCTCGATGTGTTCGGTCTCGGGCGCGAGGTTCATGCGTCACGCCTCCGCGGATAGAGAATCAGAACGCCGATCACGCCCGCAATCAGCGACGCCAGAAAGATCGCCACCTTGGCAGCCGTGAAATCCGCGGGGTTCGGAAACGCTTGGCCCGCGATGAACAACGACATCGTGAAGCCGATGCCGCCCAGCGCGCCGGCGCCCGCCACCTGACGCCAGCTGTAGACCTCCGGCTTCGCGGCAACCTTCAGCCGGACGGCGATCCAGGCCGCCGCCACGATGCCCAGCGGCTTGCCGACCACGAGCCCCAGCACGATCGCCAGCACCAGCCGCGCATGACCGTCCAGGAGCCCGGCCGACCAGACCAGGCCGGCATTGGCGAGGGCGAACACCGGTAGCACGACATAGCTCGACCACGGCTCAACTGTGTGCAGCAGCTTGCCGGCGGGCGACTCCACGCGGTCGTGGATCATATCGAGCGCGCGGAGCGCCGGTCCGGAAGGGCCATGCCGCAGTATCGCTTCGCCGTCCTGCGCCCGGTCCGCCTCCATGACCAACTGCGCCTGGGCCATCAGCGCGCGCAGGTTCGGCGGCGGCCGGGTCGGCGTCACCACGGCGAGGATCACGCCGGCCAGCGTGGCATGCAGGCCGGCCTCGTGCAGGAAAAACCAGAGCAAGATACCGAGTACCGCGTAAGGCAGTGCGCGATAAATGTTCCACCGGTTGATCGCCACCAGCAGCCCGGCAACGAGTGCGGCTGCCGCCAGGTAGGCGAGCGAGATGGCTTTGGTGTAGACCAAGGCCACAATCGCAATCGCCACCAGGTCGTCCACGATCACGGCGGCGGTCAGGAACACGCGCAAGTCCACCGGCACTCGGTCACCCAGCAACACGATCAACGCGACCGCAAACGCGGTATCCGTGGCAATCGTCAGACCCCACCCCGCCGCGAGCGGCCCGCTCGGGACTAGCGCCAGATAAATCAGGGCCGGAACGGTCATGCCGCCGAACGCCGCCACGATTGGCAGGATCGCGGCCCGCCTCGAGGCCAGACGGCCGACCGTGAACTCCCGCTTGATCTCGAGGCCCACGACCAGGAAGAACACGCTGAGGAAACCGTGATTCACCCAGTCGAGGACCGAGAGCGCAA
>JBOHST010000069.1:0-4036 GCA_050733375.1 Gemmatimonadales bacterium | reverse complement strand
CGAGTTCTTTGGCATCACCATCGTGCAGGGGAGATTGAAGACGGCCGGCGGCGGTGCGACCGATGCCCACTTCTGGGGCGGGGTCATGGCCGCCAACGTCGACCTCGAGCTGAACAGCCTGAGCGGTAACGCCACGCTGAACTACTCCAAGTGCGCGATCGTGCAGGCGTTACAGATGACGGGCAGCACAGCTCCACTGCGCTCCCGGGGATGGGTGCAGCTCTACTGACCGAGCGCAGACTGCTGAGTGAAACCGAGCTCGTTTGACTAGGTTTAGGGCGGGTTGACGACGAGCTACTCGGTTGCAGTGAAGGGCGCGCCAGCAATCACCTCGGATGGCGCGCGGGCGGCGGCCCGCAACGCGCCATCAGACGTCGCGGCTGGGACGGAGGATTGGCATGACACGGCACCGCAATGATGTGGGCACGGGTCGGGCCTGGCCGCTCGGTAGGGCGTCCCCCGCGACCCATGCGTCGGGGTTCACGGTGACGGAATTGCTGATCGTCCTCGCGATCATCGGCATCGTGGTGGCGATTTCGGCGCCCAAGATCGACTTCATCAAGTTCCGCCTCGAATCGGACATGCAGGGTGTCGGCATGACGCTCCTGACGGCCGAACGCCAGGCGATTACGCAGCAGCATGACGTGACCCTGTTGTTCGACGTGGCCCAGGGTGTGATTCGGATCCACGACGACAAGAACAACAACCGCGTGATCGATGCGGGCGAGCGTGTGCGCGGGGTGGCGTTGGGCGAAGGCGTGGTGTTCGGCCGGGCCGGCGCACCGGCACGCCCGATGGGTCCCGGCCCGGTGGTGTTCAACAAGATGATTGACGGATTCCCGGCGCTGGTGTTCCACCGCGACGGGAGCGCGAGTGAGGCGGGGGGGTTTTACTTGACCTCGACGCGGGCGGTGCGGTCCGGCGCGCACGTGGAGGACACGCGGGCGATTGAAATCGAGCGCGCCACCGGCCGGGCCTCCTGGTACCGCTACGGTCCGCCGGTGTGGCGGAGAGCGTTCTGACATGAGTGATCGACGCGGCTTCACGCTGATCGAGGTCATCCTGGCGCTCTCCATCCTGCTGGTGGTGATGATGATGCTGGCGAACACCACGGGAAAGACCGTCCACATCGCGGCTACCAGCGCCAACCAGCAAGCGGCGATTCAGCTCGCGATGGATCGGGTGGACCAGATTCGGGCAGACCCCACGTACGACGGTCTCGACAGCGCCTACGCCCGGACGGAAACCGGTTTCCCCTCGCTGCCGGGGTTCACCCGCCGGACCGTCATCGTGCGGGTCGGCGGCCCGGGGCAGACCAACGACTTCAAGCGTATCACCGTGACGGTGACCGGGCCGGGGGTGGTGCCGCCTGCCGTGCGGACGGTGACGGTGGCGGCGCCATGACCACGCCGCGGCGCTTGGATGAGCGCGGATTGACCCTCATCGAGATGCTGGTCGCCCTCGTCGTGTTCTCCGCCGTACTGGCGGGGGCGCTGGCGTTCCTGCGCGCCCAGAGCCGGAGCTTCAGCCTCGGCAGCCAGCGTGTGGCGATGATGCAGAACGCCCGCTTTACATTGGATGTGTTGGAGCGGGATCTGCGCACCGCCGGCACCGGCGCACCCGATATCCAGCCGCCCCTCATCTACCTCGGAGCGTCGGTGCTTGCGTTCAACGCGAACCACGTCACCAACACACCCGGGGACGTGTTCGCCGTGTACAACAACCCCGACGCGCCCTCCGGCAGCACCGCGGCGATGATCCAGGCGGAC
Source organism: Gemmatimonadales bacterium (assembly GCA_050733375.1). Classification (GTDB taxonomy): domain Bacteria; phylum Gemmatimonadota; class Gemmatimonadetes; order Gemmatimonadales; family GWC2-71-9; genus DASTHG01. The sequence goes on along the minus strand of JBOHST010000069.1, from coordinate 2,267 downwards.
CGAGCCACGATACCCCTCACCGCGGTCGCCTACCCGGACACGACCTACTTGAGCAGAGGCGTCAATAGTCCCGCCGAGACGATCGTATTCTTCTTTTTGGACGATACGAGCACCTCACGGACGGACGATTTCGTGCTGTATCGGCAAGTCAACACCCTGGCGCCGGAGGTGGTGGCCCGGAACCTGCTGCAAACTACTCAGGTGCCGTTCCTCCAATACTACCGGCAGTCTACGTCGGCGTTCGGCGCTGGGGCCACGATCCAGCAGGTTCCGAACGTGAGCGTGCCGTTGCAGCATGTGATTCCGATTCACCTGGCGGTGAACGACACCGGCCCGGTGGCGCTCATCGATAGCGTCCGGGCGGTTCAGGTGAGCTTCATGGTGACGAACGGTCTCAGTGGAGCAGCCGAACGCCAGCGAGCGGTGAGCCGCTATATCCGGCTGCCCAATGTCGGCCTCGCCAATAAGAAGACGTGCGGGGATGAGCCGATTCTCGGTGCCGGCCTGGCGGCGGTGTGGAATCCGGTCGTGGGCGGCGTCGACCTGCAGTGGAACTCGGCGGTCGACGAGCTGACCGGGGAACAGGATGTCGAGCGCTACGTGATCTGGCGCAAGCTGAGCACGGACCTGGATTGGGGCGATCCCTTCCTGAGTCTGCCTCCGGCGGGGAGCCCCACCTATCTGTACACGGACCGCGACGTGACTGCCGGGACGACGTACAGCTACGGGCTCGCGGCGCAAGACTGCACGCCGACGAATTCATCTATCGTCGCGAGCTCCGACGTCGCCGTTCCCTGACATTCAAAGGGAGGATGGTATGCGGATACTGCGTGTGATGGACGATGAGCACGGCATCGCGTTGGTGGTCGTGCTGCTGGTGGTGCTGGCGGTCTCAGCCATCGTCGCAGGAGCGGCCCTCCTGGGCTCGAGCACCACCCTGATCACGAAGTATCATGCCCGGCAGAGCGTGCTCGAGACGGTCGCGGACGCTGGACTGGAGGAAGGGCGTTCCCTGATCAACGGGAGCAGGGCCCAGTACCCCGATACCGGATACCGCGCGATCGAAGCGGGGGCCATCGTGTACGCCGCCGACGGCTCGGTCATCCCGGACGTGAAGCGCTCGCTGTACGTGGGGCCTAGCGGTGTGACCTCGGGCCAGTACGGCGTGTTTGGCAGTATCGTTGCCGTCGCCGAGGACCCTCAGGGCAACCGCGTCGTGCGACGGGGAGAAGTGTACCAGGAGAGCTTTTCCAAGTACGCCTATTTCACCACCGTCGAAGGCGCGATTGTCTTCGCCAACAACGACCAGATCTTCGGACCGGTGCACTCGGACGACGTGATCCGCATCGCGCCCTCGCGCGCCACCTTCTTCGGCCCGGTCAGCACGGCGCAGACCATTGCGGGGCGGGCAAACGGCATCTTCAAACAGGGATTCCGCGAGCGAGCCCCGTTCATCGCGATGCCCTCGACCGCCGATCTGAACAAGCTGAAGGCGCAGGCGCTCGTGGGGAACATGGCCATCACGAGTACGACGGCCGGGAACCCCGGACAGGCCACCACGCGGGTCGAGTTCGTGGCGCTCGATCTCAACAGCGACAACGATTCGACGGACGAGGATGAAGGATTCATCAAGGTGTATCAGGTCACCTTGCCGGCCGACGCGTGGTGGGTGGTGGCGGACACCTTCCAGTGGAGGGGGGTCGGGCCCAACAACGGCGTGCGCAACTCGCCCAACTGCGGCCATGTGGACGGTGCTGCCTTCGTCACGTTCGAGAGTCACACCGGCGGCGCCGGCCCCGACTCCAAGAACGAAGCCCCGGGGAACGTTGCCGCCGCCGGCCGAGCCTGCTATCTCGGCGGCGCGGACCTGCTGAACGCCACGAACACCTTCCTCCTCGCCGACTCGCGCGGCAGCTGGCTGCCCTGGCCGGGAGTGGTGGAGCCGCGCGTCACGACCATAGCCGGTGTGCAGGCGCCCTATTTGTGGCCGATCAACCGTGTGTTGAACCCGAACTTCAGGGGCGTGATCTACGTCGATGGCAAGGTGGCGGTCAGCGGCAAACTGCGCGGCAGGGTGACCCTCGCCGCGACGGATAATATCGTCATTGCGGACGACATCACCTACGTCACCAACCCCGGCGCGGCGAACTGCGCGGACATCCTCGGGCTGTTCGGCGGCAACGACATCGTGGTGGCCGACAACCTGCTCAACGACCCGATCCCCTGGCTGCAGGGTAAGCCGGAGGTGCATTGGGACGAGACCAACG
>JBOHST010000068.1:0-2569 GCA_050733375.1 Gemmatimonadales bacterium | reverse complement strand
GGGTGCGGCGCGCAGCAACGCACGGATGCCTCGAATTTGAGGATCCGTTGAGCCACGCGGGGCAGATTCTCTTGCGATGGCCGCTGATCCCTCCTACGTTCCCGCCATGGCGCCGGTTGGCCCGATGACGGCGGATGAGCTGCTCCGGACCCATCTGCCCGACAAGCATGTGGAGCTAGTGAGGGGCGTCCTCGTCGTGCGGGAGCCTCCTGGCTATCGCCATGGTGACGTCACCGCGCGCCTCATGAAGGTTCTGATGGATGTCGTGGATGCCCGCGGTCTGGGACGAGTGCTGGCGGCCGAGACCGGCTTCAAGCTCACCGCGGACCCGGACACGGTGCGCGCGCCGGATGTTGCGTTTGTCAGTCGCGAGCGACTGCCCGACCCTGAGACGCAGGGCTATCCCGCGCTTGCGCCTGACCTGGTAGTCGAGGTGCTTTCCCCAGGCGACCGGCCCGGCGAGACGCTCGCGACAGTGGCCGACTGGCTGAGCGCGGGATCCCGCCTGGTCTGGGTTATCGACCCCACGCGACGCGTTGCCCGCGTGTACCGGCAGGACGGGAGCGAGACGCTGATCGCCCCGGGCGAAGCGCTCCAGGGAGAGGACGTCGTTCCCGGCTTCGAGTGTCCGCTCGATGCGCTCTTGGGAGCCTGACGAGAGACCGGTGCGTAGTGCGTGGTCATTCCGAGCGGAGCGAGGAATCTAGAGTTTTGGTAGCAGACGGAGCTCGAGATCCCTCGCTGCGCTCGGGATGACATCGCTGCGCTCGGGATGACAACCCTTCACGCAGCCTTGCCTTCCCGCTCAAGGTCCGGCGCCTCCTTCGTGTCCAGGACCCCGCGGATGCCGCACATCGCTCAGGCCGGGACTTTGCGCTTGCGCTCCCGGACCAGGCGGTCGGCGAGGTACACCTTCAGCAGCGACTGGTAGGGCACGTCCTGCTCGTTGGCCAGCGTCTTCAGCTCCTCAAGCATGGAGACCGGCAGCCGAATCGAGATGGCCGTCGTGGACGGCCGGAGGTTCGGCAACGCCGGCTGGGCGCTGCGGCTCCAGTCGAAGTACTCGACGGTGTCGTGCTTCGCCCAGAAGCGCCGTTCGGCGTCTTCCGACGCGAACTTCGGAATCCGTCGTCTACTGGCTTTCGATCGCTTGCTCATACACGGTGCGCTCCCGGCGGCTCATGTCGCGCGCCGAAATGACGCGGATCAACGTACCGCGTGTGGTGAGGATGACGCTCAGCCGGCGCCCGCCGTTGGTCTGTCCGAGTGCCGCGTAGCGGGCTTCCCGCTGGGAGTGCGTCTCATCGGGCGCCACGAGCAGGGGCCGGTTGAAGAACACTGCTTCGCACTCGACCTGTGTCACCTGATGCAGCTCCCAGTTCTTCCCGGCGTTCCCATCGTCCCACTGGAAGCCCGTGGCGTTGGACAGCTCGTCGGGGAAGCCGGGCACGCATTAATGTATATGATGGTAATATACGGCCGTCAAGGTGGTGGACCAGGGCGTCGCCGTATTCCTCGTAGAGGTGGACCAGGACCTCGGTGTCGCTCCGGGTGCGGAAGCGATGTCCCTGCCCTTCTAGCCGGGTGCGCAGGTCCTGGTGGTTGTAGATCTCGCCGTTGAAGGCGACGACGACCGATCCGTCCTCGTTGAGGATCGGTTGACGGCCGCCCGGGACGTCGATGATGCTCAGGCGGCGGACGCCGAGGCCGATGTCGTCACCGAGGTGGAACCCCTCGTCGTCGGGGCCGCGGTGCGCCAGCTGCTGAGTCATCCGACGGAGGACGGGTTCGTCGGCGTGGCCCAGGACGCCGCAGATGCCGCACATGAGCGGGCGAACCGGCGGGAGGCGGTCAGCCCGCCCGTTTCAGGACCCGCACTTCGCTCGTCAGGCGGTGCCGCAGCCGGTCGCGCTTCTCGACCTCGAGATCAAAGCCCGTCTGGAGGTTGAGCCAGAAGCGTGCCGAGGTACCGAAGAACCGGGCCAGGCGCAGGGCGGTGTCGGCGGTGATCGCACGCTTGCCGTGCACGATTTCGTTGATGCGGCGGGGCGGCACGCTGAGGCTCTTGGCCAGGCGGTACTGGGTCAAGCCGAGTGGCTGGAGAAAATCTTCCCCCAGGACCTCGCCGGGGTGCACCGGCCGCAAGCGCTTCACGCTCATCGGCTCCTCCTAGTGGTAGTCGGCAATTTCGACGTCATGCGCATCGCCCTGGCGCCATCGGAAACAGATCCGCCATTGATCGTTGATGCGCATGCTATGCTGCCCCGCCCGATCCCCGGCCAGTTTCTCGAGCCGGTTGCCCGGGGGCACGCGCAGGTCGGTCAGCGTCGTCGCGGCGACGCCGCACATCGGCTCAATCTACCGCCCTGGGCAACACTCTGAAGAGTGAGCCCAGACAACACTGCGCGTTCGCGCAACGCCGTTGAGGCGCACGCTTCAGCGGGGTGCGGCGCGCAGCAACGCACGGATGCCTCGAATTTGAGGATCCGTTGAGCCACGCGGGGCAGATTCTCTTGCGATGGCCGCTGATCCCTCCTACGTTCCCGCCATGGCGCCGGTTGGCCCGATG
>JBOHST010000067.1:0-4548 GCA_050733375.1 Gemmatimonadales bacterium | reverse complement strand
CCGGTTTTGGAGACCGGTGCTCTGCCAGTTGAGCTACGGGCCTAGGAACTACATCGCCATCTAGCCCTACAGAGGGTGACTGACGGGAATTGAACCCGCAACCTCCGGAGCCACAGTCCGGCGCTCTAACCGATTGAGCTACAGCCACCATGAGCCAAACACGACCGAGGAATTTAGCCGCGGCGCTGCTGCCGGAACAGGCCGCGGGCCGCTCCGCTGGATTGTCCGGCTGCACCGTGGACGGATGCGGCTCGCCGTCCCAGATTAAGGCATCCGCTCCACCGGAGTGACTGATGCCGACACCTCGACGCAGCGCGACGCTCGCCGTCTTCCTTATGCTGGCCGCGTGTAGCACGCGAACGGCGGTCGTCACCGAGCCCACGCCACGAGCAGTAGCGGTGGGGCCAGCCGCCACGCTGGGCATCCCGCCCGGCCACATGCCGCGAGCCGGCGAGTGCCGCATCTGGATCCGGGGCCTTCCCCCAGGACGCCAGCCCCGCCCGAAGTCCGGCCCCTGCGCTGGCCTCGCGGCGGCGGCGCCGGCAGGGAGTTGGATTCTGTACCGACCCGCCACGAGCGCGCGACTCGTGCATGTCCGGGTTGTGGACGAGCACCGGGCGGGCAAGGTGGTCCGGCTGCGGGTGTTCGAGATCGAAAGCGGCAAGTTCGTCCGGGAGGAGGAGCCGTGAACGGTGTGCCCCGCTGGGCCGTCGCAGCGCTCGCCGCGCTCGCGGCATGCTCTCACAGGCCGCCGCGCGACTTCGCCCCAGACCCGGGACTGGTGGCCCGCATCCGGGAGATCGAGCTGCGCGCGCCGCAATGGGCCTGCCCCGGCCAAAGTTTCCCCGTCACCTACTCCGCCGTCCTCGACGACGGTTCGCGCGTCCCGTTCGAATCGCGCTACGACAAGAAGCACCCACCGGCGCTGCACGTCGTGTTCCTCCAACGCCACAGCGCCGAGGCGACCCCGCTCGAGGGCGGCGGCTGGGCCGGCGATCGTGACCCACTCGTGAGCGCACGCACCGGTTTCCGCCTCGACGCCGCGCTGCGCGCGAATTTGTCGGTCACCGGCAGCGCGACGGTCGCACCCGAATACAGCTGTGACGACCACACGTTCCAGTTCGAGGGGGCGACGGGCGATCCCGGCGGAGCGGGGGTCGACGGACCGGAGGTGACGGTACGGCTCGGCATTGTGCGCTCGCCGTTTTACAACCGCTTGCTCGTCGTGGCGGTCGAGGTCGCCCAAGCCCCACCGCTGTTTCTCCTGGCCGACGCGCGCAGCGTGCCCCCCGCCGACTGGCTGATCGTCGAATCCCGTGGTGGACGGGGTGGACGCGGCGTGAGCGGGGCGCGCGGTCTCCGCGGAGCGGAAGGCGCGGCGGGCTGCCCCGGGGGAGCCGGCGGACCGGGCGGCGTCGGTGGGAGCGGTGGGCCGGGCGCGGCCGGCGGACGCGGTGGACGCATCACCGTCATCGCGCCGGAATCGGAGCCGTTCCTCGCCGGTCTGGTGGATGCCCGTGTGTCGGGCGGCGAGGGCGGTCCGGGAGGAGCCGGCGGGGCCGGCGGCGCCGGAGGTCCGGGAGGCGCGCCCCATCCCACAGACACCCAGCGGAGCTGCCTGCCGGGTCAGACTGGCGTGGAGGGCGCTGCGGGTCGCGCGGGACCAAAGGGCTTCGAGGGCGACCGCGGTCCGCGGATGACCGTCCTGACCGTACCGTTGCGCAGCGTGTTCGGGACTCGGGCGCCGGCGGAGCTGGTCGAGCTGCTCGATCTCGGGACGCGGCGCCGTCCCTAAGAGTCCCCGTGTGACCTTGTTCCCGGGGCCGAGGGTATGTATCTCGATGCAGCACGCTGCCCCAAGGACGGTTTTTCTTGCTGTCGCCGCGATCCTCGCGTGCGGCGACCCCGCTCTCTCGCCGGCCGGCGGCGACGCGAGCGGCGCCTACACCTATGAGGCGCGCAGCGGCTTGTTCCCGGTGGTCATTGGAACCGTGACGTTGACGGTGGAAGGGGATTCGGCGGTCACAGGGACCTGGGAGCTGCGGCGTTTCCCCGGATCGGATCCACACATCGAGGTAGGCCCGCAGATCGGCTCCGGCACGCTCGCCGGCCGCCTCAATGCGTCAGGGATTATTGCGGTGGATCTGAACCCCGGGTGGGCGGACAACAACGTCTTCTTGGCGCTCGGCGGCACCACGCGCGACCATCTCACGGGCACGTGGGACCATTCGACGATCATCGGACCGGTGGCGGGGGGAGCGGTGGAGCTGAGGCGCCTGATACGGTGAAGGACGGCCCGGGGGGCGCCGGGCCGGCTGCCGCAGTCAATACTTGACATGTCAACTATTGTCTGGTTAGTATTGGGCCCATGCCCCGTTCCGATGCGCCACCCCACACCAAGGCTGCGGTGATCGGCATTTTGCACGCCGCCGACGCCGTGCGCCGGCATCTCACGGCCCTGCTCGAGCCCTTCGGCATCACCGCGCAGCAGTTCAACGTATTGCGCATCCTGCGCGGGGCGCGCCCGGAGGGTCTGTGTACGCTCACGATCGCCGAGCGGATGATCGAGCAGGCACCCGGGATCACCCGCCTGATCGACCGCCTCGAAGCCAAGCAGCTGGTGGTGCGGATCCGGTCGTCCGAGGACCGGCGGCAGGTGTGGTGCCGGATCAGCCCGGCGGGGCTGCGGCTCCTGGCCCGGCTGGACGAGCCGGTGGCCGCGCTCGACCGCCAGACGGTGGCAGGGCTCCCCCGAGCCGATCAGGTACACCTGGGCAAGCTGCTGCGGGCGGTCCACCGGGAACCGGGCTAGGCGTGTTTTTGTTGGACAAGTAGTTGACTAGTTAATCAATGATTGGTTTCCTATAATCGCCACCCGCGAGGTTGCCATGCTGAATTCACTGTTGCAGACCAACGCCGACTGGGCCGGGTTCATCCTGCGGCTCGTGCTCGCGCTGGTCATCTTCCCGCACGGCGCCCAGAAACTGCTGGGCTGGTTCGGCGGCTACGGCTACGCCGGCACGATGCAGTTCTTCACGAAGCAGGTCGGGCTCCCGGCGCCGGTGGCTGTCCTGGTCATCGCGGCGGAGTTCGCAGGACCGATCGCTCTCGTCGCGGGGTTCGGCACTCGCCTCGCCGCCCTGCTGATCGCCGCCGTCATGGTCGGCGCGATCGTCAAGGTGCACCGCGGCACCGGGTTCTTTATGAATTGGGCCGCCAAGCACCAAGCGGGCCAGGAAGGCTACGAGTTCCACCTGCTGGTGATCGCGATCTGCGCGGCGCTGCTCGTCACGGGTGGCGGGGCGTTTTCGATCGACGGGTTGCTGGCGCGATAAATAGCGGAGTCGTCAGTTGTCAGCCGTCAGTGATCGGCCACCGGTTATGGCTGACCGCTGACCGCTGATGACTGACGACTCTTGAAGTAGAAGTAGATCGGTAAGCCCACCAGGATCAGTCCCGCGGCGACCGCCGAATCGACGGGATCTTCACGAATCGTGTTCGCGACCAACCACACGGAAAAGCCGATGAAGAGGATCGGCGTGACCGGGTACCCCCACGCTCGATACGGGCGCGGCAGGTTCTTGCGCCGGCGGCGCAGCCGCATGACAGCCCCGCACAGCAGCGCGTAGAAGACGAACTGGCTGAACACGACGTAGGTGTAGAGCCACTCGTACTTGCCGGTGAGCGTGAGGGCGATGGAGAGGACCGCCTGCACCAGCAGCGAATTGGCCGGCGTGAGCCAGCGGGGGTGGACGGTCCCGATAAAGGCATACAGCAACCCGTCCCGCGACATGGCGTAGGGAATACGCGCCGCCGTCAGGACGATGCCGTTGTTTGCGCCCAGGGTCGACACCATGATGGCCGCCGCGACGAGCCCCGCCCCCACCGCCCCGAGCGTCACGCGGGCCGCGTCGCTCGCCACCAACTGCGATGCGGCGACGCGCTCGGGCCCGAGGACGTAGGTGAACGACACCGTCACGAGAATGTAGAGCGCCATGCAGATGAGCGCGGAGTAGATGATCGCGCGCGGCAGTTTGCGCCCCGGATTGGTCACCTCGCTCCCGACGTACGTCGTTTCGATCCAGCCGTCGTAGGCCCACAGGACCGCGACCATGGCGATCCCGAAGGGCCCGATGAGATTGCCCTCGCCCTGCGGCCAGATCGGCTCGTAGTTCGCCGCCGAGCCGCCCGGCAAGGCGAGCCCGATCACGATCAAGGCAACGACGGTGGCGATCTTCATCACGGTGAGGACATTCTGGGTGATCGCCCCCGCCTTGACGCCCAGAATGTTGAGTGCGGTCAGGCCGACGATCGAGACGATCGCCACGGTCTTGATGCCAGCGTCCGCGAGCGGCACGAAGTGGCCGAGGTACCCGGCGAAGCCGACGGCGATGGCGGCGATGGAGGCGGGATTGATGACGATGCCGTTGGCCCACCCGTACAACCACCCCCACACGGGGCTGTAGGCTTCACGCAGGTAGACGAACCCACCTCCCGCCTCGGGCATCGCCGCCGCCAGCTCCGCGATGGAGAGAGCGCCCAGCAGCG
>JBOHST010000066.1:0-6360 GCA_050733375.1 Gemmatimonadales bacterium | reverse complement strand
TCACCCCGAGGTTCGCGGCCCGGGCGGCGGGGAAGAACGCCGACTCGGCCTCCCGGCGCGCCAGGTTGTACACCAGCTGGATCGTGTCGGGCATGGTGGATTGGATGGCCGCGAGCCCTTCGTCGGGCGAATGCACCGACACGCCGTAGGCACGGATCAGCCCTTCCTGCTTGAGGTCCTCGAGCACGCCGTACGTCTCCATCGCGGTGATCTGTGCGGGCGGCGGGTTGTGTAGCTGCAACACGTCGATGTAGTCGGTCCGCAGCCGCCCGAGCGACATCGCGACCGCAAACCTGATGTACGCGGGTGTGAAATTGGCGTCGTGGGTGACGGGAAGGGCCGCGTCCCGTGGAATGCGCTCGAACGCGACGCCGGCCGCCTGGCCGATACGCTCACGCAGCAGCGGGTGCACCTCACGATTGTAGAAATTGCCGCCGACCTTCGTCGCGATGATCACGTGCTGGCGCACTCCCGCCAGCGCTTCGCCCAGGATCTCCTCGCTGTGTCCGTGGCCGTACACGTCGGCCGTGTCGAAGAAATTGCAACCCAGCTCCACGGCGCGGCGCACGGCGCGGATCGATTCCCGGTCGTCGGTGGGGCCGTAGGAGTTGCCATACTGGTTGCCCCCGATCGCCCACGCGCCGAAGCCGGTTTCGCTCACCGCGAAATCGGTGCGGCCGAGCAGCCGTCGGTTCACGCGAGGAGCTCCTGCAACGCGTCGGGGGTGGCAACGGGGAGCGAGCAGGTCGTGCCCAGGCATACCGTGGCGGCGGCTCGGTCCGCGAGGCGGCGCACGACGACTTTGCGCGGTCGGTATGCCTGCAGGGCGAGCAGGTGCATGGCACAAGCTGGCCCGTCGCCCGACGGGCCGGACACCTCGATGCGCGTCACGGGATTGATGGCCCAATCGATAGCGCGCAGCATGGTGGCGCCGTGGAGCCCGAGGTCGGCCGCGACGCCCGCAAACGCTCCGACCTGGCGATCGAGGCGGGCGCGCCACTGCGGTTCATCCGTGAGAGCCCAGAGCCGGGCCAGGACCAGGGCCGCGACGCCGTTGGGGGACGGGGTCGGGGCGTCCTGCACCGGCTTCGCACGCGTGGTGAGATAGGCGGTCCCACTCCGTCCCCGGGCGAGATCGTAGTAGCCGCCGGCCGCGTCACCGTGTGCCGTTTCGCAGTACTGCATCACGGCGACGGCGCGCGCCAGCCACTCGTCCTGGCCGGTGGCCTCGTACGCGTCGAGAAACGCGGCGGCACTCTGGATGTTGTCGTCCAGCATGCCGCGCGGCTCGGCGTCGCCGAGGACGTGCCCCATGCCCGATGCGGCATCCCACGACTCCGCCCAGACGCGGTCGAGCACTTTCCGCGCGAGGGTGTTGCACTCGGCGCGATCGAGCACAGCGCCCGCCTGCAGAAACGCCGACGCCATCATCGCGTTCCAGTTCACATAGCTGGCGGTGTCGACGTAGGGCGCGGGGCGTTGGTCGCGGGCGAGCTTGAGTTTCCGGATCGCGGTCTTGAGAATGAGCCACTCGTCGTCGCCCGAGGGGTCACGTTTCCACCAGAGCACGTTCTTCGCCGGGTTGTGGTGCATCTCGCCCTCGGGCTCGAGGTCGAACACGCGGCGCACGACGTCGAATTCCGACTCCGCCAGAACCGCCCGAGCCTCGCCCACCGTCCAGGTCCAGCAGTCGCCGTCGTCGCCGAATCCCACGTCGGCGTCCTGCGACGTGTAGAATGCGCCACGCTCCGGATCCGACAGCTTCTCAAACACCCAGTCCACGATCCCAGAGGCCACCGAGCGAAAGCGTGGTCCTCCGAACGCCGCATGTGCGGTGCAATACGCCTTGAGCAGCTCCGAGTTGTCGTACGACATTTTCTCGAAGTGCGGCACGATCCAGCGTTCGTCCACCGCGTAGCGATGGAAACCGCCGCCAACGTGATCGCGGATGCCGCCCCGGGCCATGGCGAGGAGGGTCTTCTCGGGGACTTCGCGCTGCCACTCTTCGCGTTTGTCGCGCCAGCGCGCGATCAGGAACTCGCACGCTCCGGCGTGGGGAAACTTGGGCGCGTTGCCGAAGCCGCCGAACCGGACGTCGAACAAGCGCGCCATGTGGGCGGCGCCGCGCTCGAGCAGCGCCGCCTCGACGGGACCGCGCTTGGCCTCGTCGAGCGCTTCAGCAAGGTGGGTGCGGATGGCTTGGGCGTTACCCGCCACCTTGGCACGATCGTCGCGGTACAGCTGCGCGATGTGTCGCAGGACCGTGGCGAACCCCGGGCGACCGAAGGCATTCTGCTCGGGCGGGAAGTAGGTGCCGCCGAAGAACACTTCGCCGTCGGGGGTGAGGAACGCCGTCAGCGGCCAGCCGCCCTGCCCGGCGAGCGCCTGGACGGCGCGTTGGTAGCGGGCGTCCACATCGGGGCGCTCGTCGCGATCGACCTTGATGCACACGAATGCGTCGTTGAGCAGCGCCGCAACCGTCGGGTCCTCGTACGATTCGCCGTCCATGACGTGGCACCAATGGCACCACACCGCACCGATGTCCAGCAGGATCGGCTTGTCCGTCGCTTTGGCCTGGGCGAACGCCGCGTCGCCCCAGGGGAACCACTGGACCGGCTGGTGGGCGGCGGACTTCAGGTAGGCGGAGCGTTCGGAGGACAGGAGGTTCGGCATGCAACCGGAAATCTAGTCAGCGAGGAACCTCACCGCCGTCCGTGTCAGCAACTCCGCCCCGATCACCAGTGATTCCTCCTCGATGTCGAAGGTGGGGCTGTGATGCGGCGACGACGTACCGTCGGCCCGCGCCGACCCGACGAAGGCGAAGCAGCCCGGCACCTTGGCAAGGAAGTGGGACATGTCCTCGCCACCCATGGTGCGAATCCCGTCGAGCACCTTCTCCGTGCTCACGATCTCCCTCGCCACCTCCTGCATCAGCGCCGCCATGCGCGCGTCGTTCACGAGCGGCGCCGTCAACCGGCGGAACGTCACCTCGGCGCTCGCCCCGAACGCGGCCGCGATGCCTTGCGCCGTTCCCCGGACGAGGTCCGGGGCAGTGTCCCAGAAGCGGCCGCCGAAGGTGCGCACGGTCCCGCGCAGCACGGCCTGCGCGGGAATCACGTTGAAGGCATGACCGGCCTGCACCTGGGTAACGGAGACCACACCCTCCTCGAGCGGATCGCGCCGCCGCGACACGAGGCTCTGCAGGGCGGTGACGAGGTGCGCCGCGACGAGTATCGGGTCGATGGCGAGGTGGGGCATAGCCGCGTGGCCGCCGGTGCCGGCGACGACGATTTCGAATTCGTCCACCGATGCCATCATGGCACCGGGCATGACCCCGATCGTCCCGACGGGCAATCCGTTCCACAGGTGGATCCCGAACGCGGCGTCCACGGCCGGCCGCTCGAGCACGCCGTCCTCGATCATCCCCCCCGCGCCCTCGCTCAGCTCCTCGGCGGGCTGGAACGCGAGCTTCACGGTTCCCGGAAGAACCACAGCCGCGAGCCGGCGTGCCACCTCGAGCCCGATCGCCACGTGCCCGTCGTGTCCGCAGGCGTGCATCTTGCCGGGATGCGTGGAACGGTAGGGGACGTCGTTCGCTTCCTGGACCGGAAGCGCATCCATATCGGCCCGCAACAGCACGCAGCGCCCGCCGTTTCCCTTCACGCCGACGACGCCGGTCCGCGCGACGTTAGCGCGTACGCCGTAGCCGAGCGCCGCGAGCCGCTCGGCGACGAGGCGGCCGGTGCGCGTCTCCTGGAAGCCGAGCTCAGGGTGCGCGTGGAGGTCTCGGCGGGTGGCGACGAGGGCGGCCTGGTCGATCGGGGGGAGGTTCATGCTAGAACAGTGCGTGGTACGTGGTGCGTGGTATGTGACGGTGCTCGGCGGTCGTCCGACTACGATAGTCGGCCGTCGTAACCGCAACTCTGCCGATCACAGGATAATACCACGCACCACGCACTACGCACATTCTTTAGACTCTCGAGCTCGGACACAATGCGCTAATCCCGCAGCTCTCGCATCTCGGCCGCCTCGCGATGCACGTCTTCCGCCCATGCAGGATGATCAGGTGCGACAAGATCGTCCAGTCGTCGCGCGGCACGAGCGCCATCAGGTCACGCTCGATCTTCTCGGGTGTCTTCTCCTTGGTCAACTTGAGCAGGCCGCTAATGCGCTGCACGTGGGTGTCCACCACGATGCCCTCGTTCTTCCCGAAGGCGTTGCCGAGTACCACGTTCGCGGTCTTGCGACCGACCCCCGGGAGCGCCACCAGCTCCTGCATGGTCTCGGGCACCTGGCCGCCGTGGCGCTCGATCAGCGCCTGCGCCATGCCGAGGATCGACCTGGTCTTGTTGCGGAAGAAACCGGTGCTCTGGATCTCCTGCTGGAACACCAGCGGATCGGCCGCTGCGTAGTCGATCGCCCGGCGGTACTTCGTGAACAGCTTTGGTGTGACCAGGTTGACCCGCACGTCGGTGCATTGCGCCGACAGGATCGTGGCGACCAGCAGCTCCAGCGGACTGGTGTGGTCGAGCGCGCACTTCGCATTCGGAAACTCCCTGCGCAGGCGCGCGATGATCTTGCGTGTCCGCGCGCGCCGCTCGGCGGGCGTCTCGACGCGTCTCGCGACCCGCTTCTTTTGCCGTTTCAAGCGCGGCGCCGGTTGCGTGCGAACGCGAGAAACCCCTCCGCGTCGCGGCAGTTGAGAATGTCCCGGGCCCCGAGCCATCCCTTGCGGGCGACGCCGATGCCGACCGCCACGTTGGCCATTCCCGCCACCGAATGCGCGTCGGCGCCGATCGAGATCGTGACCCCCAGCTCCCGCGCCCGGCGCACCATGCGCCAGTCGAGGTCGAGACGGTGCGGATCGGCGTTCACCTCGACCGCGATGCCGCGCTGGACCGCCGTCGCGAGCACCCGCTCCACATCGAGCGCGTACGGTTCGCGCGCCAGGAGCATCCGCCCCGTCGGGTGGCCGAGGATGGTGAGGCGGGGATCGTCCATGGCGCGCAGCACCCGCGCCGTCATCTCCGCTCCGGTCATGCCGAAGCGGGAATGGATCGAACCGATCACGAAGTCGAAGCGGTCGAGAATCTCGGGTCCGTAGTCGAGCGTGCCGTCGGCCAGGATGTCGGCTTCGACGCCTTTCAGGACCCGGAACCCGGTCACCGTGCGGTTGACCGCGTCGATCTCGGCGTGCTGGCGCGGGACGTCGGCAGCCTTGAGTCCGCCCGCATAGGACGCCGAGCCCGAGTGGTCGGTGATGCCGACCCACTCGTACCCCGCGAGCCGGCACGCTTCGGCCCAGTCGACGATGGTGGTGGAGCCGTCGGAGTAGTTGGTGTGGCAGTGGAGGAAGCCCTTCAGGTCGCGCTGCTCGACGAGCGTGGGGAGCGTCCCGGCCGCCGCGGCTTCGATCTCGCCGTTCCCCTCGCGCAGCTCCGGCGGGATCCACGCGAGCCCGAGCGCACGATAGACCTCGATTTCGTCGGGAAACCCCGCACCGGAGCGCAGACCACGCGACTCGAGCTGTCGCAGGTGGTCGACGGAGCCGGTGGCGCGCACCCAGGCGAGCCCGAAGTCCGCGGGGGTGGCGAGGAACACGTCGGCGACGAGCCCGGAGTCGAACCGCAAGGTGATGGTACCCTCCTTCCCGGCGATCTCCGTGACCCCGGGTGTCGCGCCGAGGCGCTGGACCAGCGTCTCCCGGGCGGCAGGGACCGGGGCGTGGACGACGACGACGTCCACGTCGCGGATGGATTCGCGGTGTCGGCGAATGCTCCCCGCGATCTCGACCCGCTCCACGCCGTCCAGCGCGGCCAGGGCGCGCCGCAGCCCCTCGGCTTCGGCCAGGGCATGATGGAACAGCCGGAACTCGCTCGTGCGCCGCAAGTAGGCGATGCCCTTGCGGATATTGTCGGCGGTCTTGGCGCCGAAGCGCGGGAGGGCGGCGAGGCGGCCGTCGGCGGCGGCCTCTTCCAGGTCGCCGAGGGAGTCGACGTGCAGCGCCTCATGGATCAGGCGCACCTTGGCGACGCCCAGCCCGGGGATGTGCAGCATGTCGACCAGCCCCGGCGGTACCTGCTCGCGCAACTCGTCGAGAAAGCTCGAGCGGCCCGTGACGGTCAGCTCGCGCGCAATCTCGAGCGACCCCTTGCCGATTCCCTCGACCCCGGCGAGCGCGCCGGTCCTTACCGCCTCGCCCAGGTCGCCGGGGTATTCGGCGATCACGCGGGCGGCGGTCTCGAAGGCGCGGATGCGGAACGGGTTGTCGCCCTTGAGGGCGAGGGAAGCGGCGATCTGCTCGAAGACCTGTCGGACGGCCTGCTTGTCCATGGCGGCGGAACGTAATGCGGCGCGACG
>JBOHST010000065.1:0-10209 GCA_050733375.1 Gemmatimonadales bacterium | reverse complement strand
GGCGGATCGGCTCGACGATCCAGTCGGTGAGCCAATAGACGGGCCGCATCCAGCGGGAGTAGCGGAACGCTCCGAGCCACGAGGCGATGACCCGGATGAAGACCGCGAGGAAGAGCACGTCGAACGCGATCTCGACGACGAGCGCGATCACCACCCGCGGCCCGCCGTGAGCGGCGCTGGCGATGGAGACCCACGCGTTCACGAGCCATTGCGACAGTGAGACGACCACCACGCCCAGAATCGCCACGCCGATCACGAGCCACCACCCCGCATGCGCCGGGCTGCCGCCGGCGCGCACCACCCGTCCTTCGACCGGACGGAGCAGGGGATCGGTCATTTGCCGCAGGCCCCGCCCCACCGGACCAAACGGCGAGACGCGCCGGGTGCGCACCAGCCACGACGCCGTGGCGACGAGCACCGCCAGCACGAACACGACGAACACGGTGTAGCGGATCACGGCGAGCACGGTGACGGACATCGTGGGTTCAACTTAGCGCGGAATGTCGTGGCGACAAACTATGCCGCTTTCACGCGAATGATTCGCGCACGATCCTCGCTTGTTCCGCCTGGTGCGCCGCCGGGTATCCCTCAGCGGGACTGGAGCGCTCCGGCCGCGCCACGTCGCGCAGCGCCACCGCGAGGGGCGCGATGTCGCGGATCTTCGGCACGATGAATTTGCGCGCCCCCATGTTGCTCGGCTCCTCCTGCACCCACACGATTTCCCGCAGCCCGGGGTACCGGCCGATCAGGTCGGCGAGCGCCGTCGCGGGGAACGGGTACAGCATCTCGAGGCGGCCGATGGCGATGTGGTTCGCCTCGGCGCGCGCCGGGGACGCCAGCAGGTCGTAGTACACCTTTCCGCTGCACAGCACGAGGCGCGTCACCTGATCCTGCCGGCCGGCGGCCGTGGCATCGTCGAGCACCGGGAGGAAGCGGCCAACGGTGAGGTCTTCGATCCGCGACGTGGCCGCCGGCAGGCGCAGCAGGCTCTTCGGCGTCATGATCACGAGCGGTCGCATGTCGGGATGCCGCCCCTGGCGCCGCAGCAGGTGGAAGTACTGCGCCGGCGTGGTGCAGTTCGCCACCCGGAAGTTGCCCTCGGCCCCCAGGGCCAGGTAGCGCTCGAGCCGCGCGCTCGAGTGCTCCGGCCCCTGGCCTTCGTAGGCGTGCGGCAGCAACAGGGTGAGTCGTGAGGTCTGCCCCCACTTCGCGAGCCCGGCGATGATGAACTGGTCGATGACGATCTGGGCTCCGTTGGCGAAATCCCCGAATTGCGCCTCCCACAGCACCAGCGTTTCGGGTGCGGCGACGGCATACCCGTATTCGAAGCCGACACACGCGAACTCCGAGAGCGGGCTGTTGTACAGCTCGAACGGTGCGCGCGCTCCCGGCAGCCGCTGCAGCGGCGTCCAGGCCGCGCCGGTTACCGCGTCGTGCAGCACCAGGTGGCGCTGGCTGAAGGTGCCGCGCTCGGTATCCTGCCCGGTCAGCCGGATCGGGGTGCCCTGCACGAGCAGTGAGGCGAACGCCAGCGCTTCGGCGTGAGCCCACTCGATGCCGCCCTCCGGCCCCACCGTCTCGCGGCGGCGCTCCAGCTGCTTCTTCAACTTCGGGTTCACCGTGAACCCATCGGGCCAGGCGAGCAGCTGCGCGTTCAGTGTCGACAGCAGCTCCGCGGGGACGGCGGTGTCGGGCTCCGGGCTCTCGATGCGCGAGATGCGTTGCGGCTCCGCACCTTGGCTCGCCTGCGCGAGGCTCGCCTTGAGGGTCTGCTGGATCTGCGCCAATTCCTGGTAGGCCCCGTCCGCCATCGCGGCGGCCTGTTCCGCGGTCATCAGACCATCCTGGACGAGCTGCGCCACGTATTTCTCGCGCACGGTCGGCGTGCGTTTGATGGTCTCGTACATCAGGGGTTGGGTGTACGCCGGCTCGTCGGCCTCGTTGTGGCCGTGGCGCCGGTAGCCGACGACGTCGATCACCACGTCGCCCCGGAATTTTTCGCGGTACATCATCGCGAGCCGCACCGCCGCCAGGCACGACTCGGGGTCGTCGGCGTTGACGTGAATGATCGGCACGTCGAACCCCTTGGCGAGATCGCTCGAGTAATCGGTCGAACGCTCGTCACGCGGGTCGGTGGTGAAGCCGATCTGGTTGTTCGCGATGAGGTGGATCGTGCCACCGGTGGCGTACCCTCGGAGCCGCGCCAGGTTGAGCGTCTCGGCCACCACGCCCTGACCGGGGAACGCCGCGTCGCCGTGGATCAGGACCGGGAGCGCCACGGTTCCGTCGTGCAGCGCCTCCTGGCCGCGCCGCGTGGTCTGTTCGGCCCGGGCCCGACCCTCCACTACGGGGTTCACCGCCTCGAGGTGGCTCGGGTTGGGGGCGAGCGTGACCGTCACCGCCTTGCCCGCGGCCGTCTGGTAGGTGCCCTCGGCGCCGTGGTGGTACTTCACGTCACCGGTGCCGCCTTCGGGGGTCAGCGTGCCCTCGACGTGCCGTCCACCCTCGAACTCGGCGAAGATCGTTTCGTAGGGCAGGTTCACGACGTGCGCCAGCACGTTGAGGCGCCCGCGGTGCGCCATGCCGATCACGACTTCGCGCGCGCCGCCCGACCCCGCCAGCTCGATCGTGAGGTCGAGCATCGGCACGAGGGCGTCGAGGCCCTCGATGGAGAAGCGCTTCTGGCCCAGATAGGTCTTGTGCAGGAATCGCTCCAGGGTTTCGACCGCCGTGAGCCGGTGCAGGAGCGCGCGCCGCTCTTCGAGCGTGAGCGGCCGGCGATGCAGTCCTGATTCGATCACCTGCCGCAACCACACGCGCTGCTCGTGGCTCGCGATGTGCTCGACCTCGTACGCGATGGTGCCGCAATAGGTGGCGTGCAGGTTCGGGTGCGCGTCGGCGAGCGTGGCGCCCGGGACATAGATGCGCAGCACCTCGGCGGGGATGCGCGCCATGACCTCCGGGGTGAGGCCGAGGGGACCCAGCTCGAGTGCGGGGTCCCCGGGGGGCGTCGAGCCCAGCGGGTCGAGCCGGGCCGCCATGTGGCCGAAATGGCGGTGCGCTTTCACGAGCCCCATCGCGGCGGCCACATGCTTGAAGTCTTCGACGGACAGCGCTTCCGTTGCGCCCGGCACGTGCGGCGCGGCGCGCGCGGGGCTTTCGGCCGCGCTGACGGCGGACGGCTGAGCGCCGACGGTCGTCAGTCCCATGATCGCAAGCACCCCGTCATAGAACCCGTCGTCACCCTGCAGCAGGGCGTCGAGCCGGCGCAGAAACATGCCCGACTCCGCACCCTGGATGATGCGGTGGTCGTAAGTGCTGGTGATCGTCATGACTTTGGCGCCCGCGAGATCCCGAATCGCGCCGGTGGCGATGATCGAGCCCTGCCCCTTCATCAGACGTGGTACGGACGCGACGGTGCCGATCGTGCCGGGGTTGGTCAGCGTGATGGTGGCGCCGGCGAAGTCGTCGGGGACGAGGCGGTTGGTCCGTGCCTTCTCCACCAGCGACTCGTAGGTCGCGTGGAACCGGGCGAAGTCCATGGCTTCGGCGTGCTTCAGCACCGGCACGACCAGCCCGCGGCTGCCGTCCTTTCGCTCCACGTCTACGGCGAGGCCGAGGTTGATGCCGTCAGGGTCGAAGCGGTACGGTTTGCCCTCCACCTCGTGGAACGCGCGCACCATCATGGGGAACTGCTTCGCCGTCTGAACGATGGCGTACCCGACCAGGTGCGTGAACGAGATCTTGATGCCGCGCGTGCCGAGCTGCGCGTTCAACGCCCTGCGCCGCGCGTCGAGCACGTCCACGGCGATCTCGCGGAACGACGTGGCCGTCGGCACGGCGAGCGACTCGTTCATGTTTTGCACGAGCCGGGCGGCGGGGCCGGTGATCGGGGTCAAGCCCTGCGGTGGTGGCGCGGCGGGTGCAACGGCAGGGGATGGGCCCGCGGCGACGGGCGCCTCGTGTTGCACCGGCGCCACGTCGGATCGCTCGGTCGGGATGACGGGCAGCTCCGCCAGTTTCCCGTTGTCGAACAACTGGCGCCACTCTTCCGAGACTGAGGCGGGGTCGCGCAGGTACTGCTCGTACATGACCTGCACGAAGGCGGCGTTGTTGGTACCGAAGACGAACTCGCTCACGTGCTGCAATCTAATGAGCTGTCAGCCATCAGTCATCAGTCATCAGTCATCAGCCATCAGTCATCAGTCATCAGTCATCAGCTTGCCCCCCCGATGGGGGGTGTGTCCGCCTTCCTTGGGGCGTGGCGGATCTGACGCGCATGGTGTCAGGACGGTGCGAGGGCGGCGACACCGCGACCGATGCGACCGGCGCCGGCCCCGGTGGCCCGGATCCATCACCACTGCAGCCGACGCTGGCGAGGCACACAAGGAGCGCGTAGCCCAAGCGGAGCGTTCGGGGAGCAGCCGGCATGGACTCAAGGTCGTCACTTCTGATGGAACGGGGTAGGGCGTAAATGCGACAGCAACCGATGCTATTTAGACGCCGTCGCCCTAGCGCGCACTCCCGCCAAGGGCATATTTTCCTGGTTCTTGCGTCCTCTCGACGGTTAATACCGGTGCCGAAACGGACACTCTCAAGCGCGTCCCGGAAGGCATCCGGCGAGACCCGCGCCCGTGATCGCGGGGCCGCGCTCATGCGGCTCAGCACCGCCATCGCCGCGGCGGAAACCGAAACGGATATCTGCCGCGCCGTTTCCGGCGGCCGGCGACGAGGCGCTCGGCTACGATTTCGTGGCGCTGCTCCTCGTGGACGAGGCGACCCGCGACCGGGTGCTGGTGGCCAGTTCCGGCTGGTCCGACGCACCGGCCGGCCTGCGCGTCCGACGGGGCGAAGGACTGAGCGAGCGCCCCCTCCTCGACGGCCAACTCCACATACACACCGCAAGTCACTCGGAGCGCGAGTCGTTTCATCGGGCCGTCAATATTTCTCAAGGCTGTCCCAGCACACGTGTAGGGACGGCGCGATTCGTTCGTGTCCCGTCCCCGAGCTGCCCCGCGTTGTTCGCACCCCAACAGTGGGCGACTCTCCCAAGAGTCAGCCCGCACACATGCGCTGCGCCGGACGCGAGCGCCTGAAACTGGAGGCCACCCGAAACCGGGATCGGTGTCGTGCTGCACAGGTGACCAGTGCATGTTTCCCCGGAGGTTGACCCGAGCTGTCCGTAGGTGTTCTGACCCCAGCAATAAGCGTTCCCAGTGGCCGTGAGCCCGCAGCTCGAGGCGAATCCCACCGTGAGCGCCACGAATGTGTTGCCGCCCGACACCATGACCGGTGCGGTGGCCGTGTCCGTGCTGCCGTTGCCAAGCTGGCCGCTTGAGTTACGCCCCCAACAAAAGGTAATCCAGTCCGTCGCGATGCCGCATGCGTGTCCGTCTCCGACGGTCAGTGTCACGTACCGGAGTCCGCCGCTGACGGCGTGTGGACCGGGTGCAGCAGAAGCAGTGTCATTCCCGATCGTGTTCCCCCAGCAGTAGGCGAGACTGTCAGCGCTCAGGCCACAAGTGAGGTGGGTGCCCGTGCCGAGTATTCTGAACTTGAGACCCCCATCCACACCCACCGGCGTCAATGCCTGCGGCGAGGGAAAGTTGCCTGT
Organism: Gemmatimonadales bacterium; assembly: GCA_050733375.1. Lineage (GTDB taxonomy): Bacteria > Gemmatimonadota > Gemmatimonadetes > Gemmatimonadales > GWC2-71-9 > DASTHG01. The sequence continues at coordinate 4,595 of JBOHST010000065.1, read as the reverse complement.
ACCGATCCCCGGGGGTCGGCCCCAACAATACGCCGCACTGTCGGTGGCGATAGCGCAGGTATGGTCAGTCCCTGAGCTGACGCTCGAGAACAGAAGACCGGTCTGGACGAGAGCGGGGAGCGCGCTCGTGCCCAGGCTGCCGTTGCCCAATTCGCCACCTACCCCACCCCAACAGTAGGCGAGCCCGCCATACGGGTAGTTCGAAAGGCCACAGGTGAAATGGCTGCCAGCGGTCACAGAAAAGACGAGCGGCACGGAAGCGATGCCGGCGGGGAGGAGCTTTCCGCTGGCTAGACCCTGATCACGGTCATAGACGCCGATACCGAGCTCTCCTTCATAATTGAATCCCCAACAGAAGGCGGTGCCGCCACCAGTTAATGCGCAGGTGTGGTTTGCACCGGGCCCGGAAGCAATGGAGTAAAACTCGGGTTGGATGACGGAAACGGCGACTGGGTTGCTCGAGACGCCTTCGCTGTGCGCGCTGAGCGTAGCTGCGCCGACCTGAACGGCCTGCACCTGTCCGGTCGACGACACCGTTGCGCTGAGCGAGTCTCCGATACTCCATGTTACAAAGCGGTCGCTCAGTGGCTCGAACAAGGGTCCGTGGAGTTCGACCGTGAAGTCCAAGCTCCCACCCGGGACGAGAATGGCAGCTTGAGGAGATACCACCACACTTGCGACCGGGGTCAACACAATCAGCGTCGATGCCCCGCTCACGCTATCTGCGGTAGCATGGATGCTCACCTGGCCCGCCGAACGAGCGCTCACGAGACCGGAATCGGACACAGTTGCGCGAATGGCATCGGAGCTTTCCCAGGTTACCGCGCGATCCGTGAGAATATCACCTGCCGAGTTGCGAATCGTAGCCAGCATCTGAATAGTGCGGCCAATACCGATGCTCACGCTGTCGGGGGTGACGACGACGCTGGCGGCGCGACGCCCCACCGGAGAAACTGCGTCCGAACACCCGAGCGCCAGGATCGTCAGGGCGAGGCCGCTTGGGTGCGCCCGTATGGTCACGAAACCCGCCGTGTTTTCCTGCGCATGAAATCCATCAGGATGAACTGCCCCAGCGTCATCGTGTTGGTGAAGTACGCCTTGCCGCGGCAGATCGCGCTCACCGTCTTGACGAACTCCACGAGGCTCCGGTCGCGCGCCAGCATGAAGGTGTTGATCATGATTCCCGACCGCCGGCACTCGGCCACCTCGTGGTAGGTGGCCCGGAGAATCTGCGGGTCGAGCCCCATCGAGTTCACGTAGATGCGGCCGTCCGGCATCGTCAGCGCGCTGGGCTTGCCGTCGGTGATCATGATGACCTGGCGCATGTCCTTGCGCTGCGCCAGCAGGATGCGGCGCGCGAGCTTCAGTCCTTCCGCGGTGTTCGTGTGATACGGGCCCACCTGGGCGTGAGCGAGGCGGGCGAGCGGGATCTCCTCGGCCGTGTCGTGGAACAGGACCACGCGCAGGCTGTCGCCAGGGAATTGGGTGCGGATCAGATGGGTCAGCGCGAGCGCGACCTTCTTGGCCGGGGTGAAGCGGTCCTCGCCGTACAGGATCATCGAATGCGAGCAATCGAGCATCAGCACGGTCGCCGATGACGACCGGTACTCGGCCTGATGCACCATCAGATCTTCGTACTCGAGGTTGATGGGAACGCCGAGCCCCTCGCGCTCGATCGCGCTGGTGAGCGTGGCATTGACGTCGAGGTTCAGCGTGTCGCCGTACTGGTAAACCTTGCTCGCCGCTTCGGCCTCGATCCCGGTGGCGAGGTGCTCGGTCTCGTGTGCGCCGAGGCTCGATTTCCCGATGCTGCCGAGCAGGTGTTTCAGCGTCTTGTAGCCCAGGAAGTCGATTCCCTTTTCCGTCAGCGAGAACTGCACCTGTTGCGCCGCTTCGCGGGCCATGCCGCCCGGCCCGAACATCGGCTGTTGGCCGGCCGGCAGCTTCGGGACCTCCGCGACGTTCAGGTATCCCTCCTCGATGAGCTTCTGCACGATCTGGTCGAGCAGCTGGGCGAGCTGACGCTCGAGCTCGGCGTCGCGCTCGGCATCCCCGGTGGACTCGCCTCGCAACAGCTTCAGCATCTCCGGCGTCAGCTGGCCCGAGGCCATGAGCGCCCGCAGGATCGCCTGACGCAGCGCGTCGAGTGAGCGGTCGGGCTCGTCGCCGCCGAACTCGCCCCAGAACGGGTGCGAGAAGGGACCACCCGCGAATCCCGATTGCAACAGGAAGTCGGCGAGCTGGTCGAGCAACCCCTGAAGGTTGATCGTGTCGGCCAGCTCGGGCAGGAACTTGGCGTAGGTCGTGTAGCGCATCGCTCTTGGCAATCTGGCTGTGTCGTTCGCGCGGTGCAACAACGGTGGAGGTGAGGGGCACCGGTTGCGCTTGCCGGGCCCAGGGGTTGGCGTCATACTCGGGATGACGCCGTCATTCCTCAACTTGCGTGAGGCGAATATGGGACAACCGATCGTGCACTGGGAGCTGTGGTCCAAAGACCCGCAAACAGCCTCCGACTTCTACACGAAGGCGTTTGGGTGGTCCATCAAGCACCTGCCGGAGATGAAGTATTGGCTCGCGGACACCGGCGGGAAGGGCGGGATCAATGGCGGGATCATGAAGCCCCAGGAGGGCCCCTGGCCCGGCAACATCTGTCTGTACATCGACGTGCCCAATCTCAGCCAGGCACGGGAGCGGGTGAAGCAGGCGGGCGGCAAGATCGTGGTGGAACGGATGGAAGTGCCCGGCATGGGCCAATACGCGCTGTTCGAGGACCCCGATGGCCGGGTGATGGGGATGTGGGAGCAGCAGCCTCAGCCGGGACGCTGAAGCAGCGGCTGCGCTACGCCGCCAGCTTTCCCCGCCATGATCGGTGCCCTGGGCCATCGCAACTTCCGCTTCTTCTTTTTCGGCCAGGGCGTTTCCCTCGTCGGCACCTGGATGCAGATCGTCGCCCAGGGCTGGCTCGTACTCACCCTCACGGACTCCCCTTTCTACGTCGGCCTCGTCTCGGCGCTGGGCTCGCTCGGCGTGCTCGCGTTCACCCTGTACGCCGGTGTCATCGCCGACCGCACGGACAAGCACCGCACCATCATCCTCACCCAATCGCTGTCGATGCTCCAGGCGCTGCTCCTGGCCGTGCTCGTCTGGACGGAGGTGGTGACGGTGTGGCACGTGATGGTGCTGGCGGCGGTGCTGGGGATCGTCAACGCGTTCGACATCCCGACGCGCCAGTCGTTTATCGTGGAGCTGGTGGGGAAAGAGGACCTGATGACCGCCATCGCGCTCAACTCCTCGATGTTCAACGCGGCCCGAGTCATTGGGCCCGCTGTCGCGGGCGCCCTGATCGGCGTAGTCGGGGTGGCGGCCTGCTTTTTCCTGAATGGCCTCAGCTATCTCGCGGTCATCGGTGGCCTGCTCGCCATGCGGTTGCCCCCGTTCCAGCAGAGACACGCCGCCGGCTCCGCCTGGACGGGGCTTCGCGAGGTCGTCGCCTTCCTGCGCAGTGACCGCCGTGTCGAAACGCTCATCGTGCTCACGGCCACGCTCAGCGTGTTCGGCTTCCCGTTCCTCGTGCTGATGCCGGTGGTGGCGCGCGACGTGCTCGACGTCGGCGCCGCCGGCTACGGCGCGCTCACCGCCGCGGTGGGGGCAGGTGCGATGCTGGGCGCGCTGGCGATCGCGGTGCACGGCGCGCGGATCCGGTCGAAAGGGCGCTTGATGGCGACGGGTGGGACGGCGTTCGGCCTGGCGCTCGTGCTGTTCGCGCTATCGCGGTCTTTTCCGCAGTCGCTGTTGCTGCTGGCGCTCGCCGGGTGCGCGATGATCGTCAACAACGCCCTCACGAACACGATGCTCCAGACCATCGCGCCCGACCATCTACGCGGCCGGGTGATGGGGTTCTACTCCTTCGTGTTCGTGGGGATGTCGCCGGTGGGCGCGTTCCAGGCGGGAGCGCTCGCGGAGCGGTTCGGCGCGCCGCTGGCGGTCGGGATCGGTGGGCTCGTCTGCGCGCTGGCCGTGGCGCTCGCCGCGTGGCGGGTGCCGGAGCTGCGAACGACGAGTTGATCCGCTCGCGCCTCAGCTCCACCGCCTTCTGGCTTCCGCGACGATCAACGCTGCGGCGCCGGCGAACCCCAGCCGCTCCGCGTGCACTACCAGGTCGTAGTTCACCGGCTCCTGCCGGGCGCGGCCGTAGTGGGACTTCACGTACTGGTCGCGGTGGCGGTCCGTCTCGTCCAGGACCTTCTCGACCTTTTCCTGGTCCACACCAAGCCGCTCCACCGCGAGGCGCATTCTCCATGGCTTCGACGCGACGACGTACACGTGCAACGCGTCGGCGTGCTCGGCGAGGATCGCCTGCGCCCCTCGGCCCACCAGGACCACGCGGCCCGACGCGGCGGCTTCGTGGATGATCCGCTCCGTGAGCCTGACGATGGTCGCCTCGTCGCGTTCGACCTGCGGCACCGACGGGCCCGTGATGAACAGCTCGGGCGAGGCGACGGCCAGCGTCCGGGCGAGCCGCTCCAGCAGGCCCGGGGCGCGCTCTTCGCGCTGCGCGACCTCGGCCGCCGGCAGTCCGGCTCGCCGTGCCACCT
>JBOHST010000064.1:0-3220 GCA_050733375.1 Gemmatimonadales bacterium | reverse complement strand
CCAGGGGTGATCGCGAAACTGTAGGCCGTGCGGCGGTCGGCGCGGGTGTCGAGGGAGATCACCAGTTGTTCGGATGGGACGTCTCGGTCGCGACGCCCGACCAGTCTCAGAATACCCGCCGGATCGGTGCTGTGCATCCGGGCGCCGATGTACAGCGCGCCTGTCGTGTAAACGAACCGCACTTCGGTCCCTTCCGGGGCCGGTGCACCTTCGGTCGGCTCGCGGAGCACGAACCCAGTCGCGGGGTCCGCCGTGGCCCAGGCGGCATCGTCCAACCGGCCGTCGAGAACTGGGGCGGCGGCGTCGACACGTGCCGCAACGATGTGTCGTGCGGTGGGAGATGAAGAATCGGCCGACGCCTGAGCGGCCGCGACGGCAGGGAGAACGATGGTGAGCAAGACGGCCGCGAGCGGCGAGACGAAGCGAGCCATGGCGTTCCTCGGATCCTCAAAGAGGGGGTGGGCCACCCCCCTTAGACGGAACGGCCCGGTAAATAGTTGCATTTGCTGGTCGCCTACGTACCGCGCCACCAGCTCGCTGAACGTCGTTGATCCCTGCCCGCGGGCGATGGTCTCCAGCACGTCACGACCGGCCGGCTCGACAACCACCCAGTTCGGCGCCGCGCCGTCCACGGCATAGGTGAGTCCGTCGTCCTCGAACCAGTGAAGTTCGGGAACGTGGAGCGGGGTGCGCTCTGCGAGTACCGTCATGCCGACCTCCGACTACGATGCTGTTCGAGCGGAAGTACGCACACGGGCCAATCCCGCACGGGGCGATTAGGTTCCCTGAATGAATCCGGAGGGGCGCCCGGCGGCGTTCCTTCACACACGCGCGTCGCTCAAGCGCGGAAGGAACCCGCTACGCCACCCGAGGATTCGGTCATCAGGCCCATGACGCCGCCGTCGGAGACGGACACTCCCACGTTCGAGGAGGAGCTGCTCGCCTCCATCGAGGCGGTGCACCGGTTTGCGCTGCGGCAAGCCCGTACGGTCTCCGCCGCCGAGGATCTCGTCCAGGAGACCTACCTGCGAGCCCTCGCCCATCGGGACCAATACACACCCGGCACGAACTGCCGCGCGTGGTTGTTCACCATTTGCCGGAACGTGTTCGTGAAGGGAGCCATGCGGGACGCGCGCGAGGTCGCCACCGACGACGCGAAATTGGAAGCGATGGGGGCAGCCGCCGTGCACGGCACCGTGGCCGCCTCCGATCCGACCGGGGCGGTGTTCGAACGGACGGACGTGGACGATGCCGTCCGCAAGGCCCTGGACAAGCTCCCTGAAGAGTACCGTGCCGTCGTTGCGCTGGTGGACATCGAGGATCAGTCGTACACGGCGGTGGCCGCGATTTTCGCGATCCCCGTCGGAACCGTCCGGTCGCGCTTGTTTCGGGGCCGACGCCTGCTTCAGCAGGATCTCTTGGCATATGCGATGGACGCCGGCCTGATCCCTCCTCGGCAGGGCGCGGAGCCGACGCCATGATGATCTCCTGCCAGGAAGCCATCACCGAGCTGTGGGATTATCTCGACGGCGAGCTCCCGGCCGAGCGGGCTGGCGCTATCGCCGATCATCTGGCGGAGTGTGCGCGTTGTTACCCCCAGTACCGTTTCGAGTACGCCTTCCTGGCGGCGGTGGCACGTCAGCGCGCGCAAGGTCCCGGTCCCTCGCCCGCGCTCGTCGAGAAGGTGGCGGGCGTCGTGCTAGGGAACGCATCCGGGGCCCGGGGCCACCCTGGGGAACGAGCGCGAGCGGCAGGCGTAGAGCGTCGGCCTACTCCGAGGGCCACCGCACCACTCCCGCCACCCGGTCCGGCGATGGGGTCGCGCGCGCGCACCGAGCGCTGGGCGCTAGTTATCCTGCGAGCGTCCCTGGGTGTATTCCTGCTCGTCGGAATCGGAAGGCTGGCGGTCCCGTCGAGTCTTCTGAGCATCGTGGCGATACTCGAGGGTGCCCTCGGCGGATTCATCGTGCTTGGCGTGGGACGGCGCTGGAGCTACGGAGCGGCGCTTCTTGCACACGTGGCGTCCGTGCTGCTCCTGTGGGGCCAGCTGCGCGATCCATGGGCAGCCGTTTTTGCTGGGCTGCCGGTCTGCGGTGCTCTCATCGCGCTATACCTGTTGCGCGACCGCGATGCCTGGGCGCTCGACGCGTGGGTCGCGATGCGCCGTCCCCGGTCCGTCGCCGGCTGAACCTCAAACCCGCGAGAGCTGCGCGAGTCCTGCCGGCTCTCCATAGATCAACCCGACGAGCGCCCCGTACACGAGGTGCCCCATCAGGCTACCAACGATCATCGGCATGTTGCCTCCGGAGAACACCCCGCCACCCATCATCGGGGTCACGACGATCTGGGCGAGGAGGAATACTCCGAAGCCGTACATCGCGCCGCGCAACGCCGGCGCGCCGGGCAACCGCGCGGCGACCCACCCCGCGTAGATCAACGCGAGCCCCAGCCCGATGACGACGTGCATCGCCCATCCGGCGGCAGAGCCGATATGCAGGAAGCTTCCCAACATCTCACCGATCGGCATCTTCGGCATGCCCATGAGCGGCCCGCCCAGCATCAACATCGTGATGGCGGCGGTGCCGACCGCTCCAGCCGCGACCGCACGTCCATAGTTCAAGCGTGCCATTCGTCTCTCCCTGTTGGCTTCAGTTTGGTCTGCATCATCCCCTAATCGGGCACGCAGCGAGATAGTTCCAGGAACTATTCGGAGGGTCCTCAGATTGTCGGCATGCTGCGGGCGCTGGTCCAGGACGGCGTCCAGCCCGACTTCGTCGTCGGCTCGTCGGTGGGCGCGATCAACGCCGTCCAGTTCGCCGCCGACCCGACGCCCGAGGGAGTCGGGCATCTGGAGCGCATCTGGCGCATACAACCTGCTGCGGCTGAGTCGACTCGCGCCGCTCCCGAGCTAGGCGGACCGCCGCGACATGCGCACGACGCCGAGACCGCACCCGAACCCGCAGCGCAGACCGCGCAACCGAGCCGTGCACACGCCGCTCTCGCATCGTTTCACCCATTCTTCAGCACCCTGCTAGGCGTCGAACGCCGTCATTGCACCGTCACGGAGCCGACCATCTGGCCGCCGCCGGGGGAGAAGCCGGTCGAGTGAATGGTGCAGCGATACCGGAACGATCCGGCGCTGGAGAAGCTCCGGCTGTGCGTGCCCGACGTCTTGGTGCTCGAGGACCCCTGCCCGTCCTCGAACGTGACGTTGTGGCCC
>JBOHST010000063.1:0-7560 GCA_050733375.1 Gemmatimonadales bacterium | reverse complement strand
GGCTCGGTCGCCAAGCACTTCACGACCGAGTCGCTCGGCGCGCTCGGTGTCGGTGACGGGGACGCCGCCCTGATGACGGTCGGACCGGACCGCATCACCTCACCGGTGCTCGATCGGGTGCGGCACGAGGTGATCCGGAGGCTCGCGCCGACTCCCAAGCTCGCGCACGCGTTCTGTTGGGTCGTGGACTTCCCGTTATTCGAGCCGGATCCGGAAACCGGGAACCCGGTGTTCGCCCATCATCCATTCACGTCGCCGCATCTCGATGATGTCGCGCAGCTCGATCGGGACCCCTTCGCCTGTCGCGCGTTGCACTACGACGCCGTCTACAACGGCAACGAGCTCGGCTCGGGGTCGATCCGCATCCTCGACCCGGCGATGCAGCGGAAAGTGTTCGCGCTGCTCGGGCTGTCCCCGTCGGACGCCGAAACGCGGTTCGGATTCCTGTTGCAGGCGCTGGCCGCCGGTGCGCCGCCTCACGGTGGGTTTGCGGTGGGGTTCGACCGCGTTGCCATGCTCCTGTCTGGGGCGGGAAGCCTGCGCGACGTCATCGCGTTCCCGAAGACTGCGGCCGCCCGCGCGCTGTTCGAGGGCGCCCCGGCACCCGCGCGGGCGCAGGACCTAGCGGCGCTCCACATCCAGGTGGTGCCGTGAGCGACGACACCACCCGCCGTCTGTCGGTCGAGGGTGTGGATCAGCTGGCGCTCGCCGGGGTGAACGACGGCAACCTGGTGGAGCTCACTCGCCGGCTGGGCGTCCGGGTCTCGCTGCGCGGCGATGCTTTGACGGTGCAGGGTCCGGCGGCCGCGGTGGAGCGCGCCGCGTCGATCGCCCAGGCGATGGTGGATCTGGCGCGCATGGGTGAGACACTCGACGTGCACGACGTGGAACGTCTCGTAATCGAAGGCGAGGCCGGGACGCTGGGCGAAGGGGTCGCGGCGGGCAGCGAAGCCAAGATCATCCTGCCGGGACTGCGCCGGGTGATCCAGCCCAAAACCACGGGGCAGCGGGAATACCTCCAGCTCATCATGCAACACGACATCGTGGTCAGCATCGGGCCGGCGGGCACGGGCAAGACGTATCTGGCCGTCGCGGCCGCGGTCGACGCATTGGCCCGCAAGCGGGTGCGCCGCATCGTGCTGGCACGCCCAGCCGTTGAGGCCGGAGAAAACCTTGGCTTTCTCCCGGGGGACCTCCAGGAGAAGGTGGATCCCTACCTGCGGCCGTTGTACGACGCGCTCGAGGACATGATGCCGCGGGATCGCGTGCAGAAGGCGCTCGAAACGCGCACCATCGAGATCGCGCCGCTCGCCTACATGCGCGGGCGCACCTTGTCGGACGCCTTCGTGATCCTGGACGAAGCGCAGAACGCGACTGGCATGCAGATGAAGATGTTCCTCACCCGGCTCGGCGTGAATTCACGAGCGGTCATCACCGGCGACAAGACCCAGATCGACTTGCCCAATCGGGAAGACTCGGGACTGTTGCAGATCGAGCGCATTCTTCCGGGGATCGAGGGCATTGGGTTCTGCTATCTGTCCGACATCGATGTGGTGCGGCATCGGCTCGTGCGGGACATCATCCGCGCGTACGCCGAAGACGCGCAGGGGTGAGATGCGCTACCACCTTGCCCGTTGGTTGTGGGTAGCGGCGCTCGCCGTCCTTACGCAAGCGGTGTTCCCGTCGAGCGCCACCGACCTGACCCCACTGCTCGCCATCGGAGTCCGGGCCGACCGCCAGCTCGTCGCACCGTTCGACTTCGTGGTAAGCAAGAGCGAGGACGAGCTGCGTCGAGAAGTCGAGGAGGTCGGCGCCGCGGCCCGATCGATCTACGAATTCCGCGAGCTGGTGTACGACAGCGTTCGCGTCGAGGCGCGCCGCTTTTTCGATGCGGTGAACGCGGCCTCGGCCGCGGGCGCCCCGGCGGTGGCGCGCGTGGCCGATCAAGCGGGGGTGCCGCTCTCGCCCGTCGAGGCCGCGTACCTGGCGCGCGCGGAGACACGGCAGGCGGTGTTCGGGGCGCTCGAGGATCTGTTCGAGCGGACCCTCGGCGAAGGGGTGCTGGCGACGGCGACGCTTGAAGGCGAAACGGCGCCGCAGCTCATCGTCCGCCGCGGCGCCACGGAAACGCCGCTCGCGCGCGAAGACGTGATCACCTTCAACGGCTACCTCCAGGAAGCGCAGTCGATCCACCCCGACGCCGGTTCGAGCGTGGGGGACGTCGTCTACCTGAAGCTGGTGCGCCGTTTCTTCCGCCCGACCCTGGCGCGCAACGATTTGGAGACGGCGCGTCGGCGCAGCGAGCTGGCGGCCAGCGTGGATCGCAGCAAATACGTCGTGCGCCAGGGCGATGTGATCGTCGAGGCGCGTGAGATCGTCACCGGCCCCGTGCAGGAAAAGGTCGCGGCGTTACATGCCGAACTGGTGCGGCGCGGCTCGGCCACGAGCGTGTCGGTCGGCGGTGTGCTGGGGCCGTTTCTCCGGAACGCCATGATGCTATCGGTCTTCTGGGTGCTGATGTTCTTCTACCGGCGCGAAACCTATCGCAACCTGCGGCAGGTCGGCACGGTAGCGGCCCTGTTCGCGTGCGCCATCGTCGCCGCGGCGGCTGTCGCCCACACCGCGCCGGCACGCGCCGAGGTGATCCTGCTGCCGTTCACCGCGATGATGCTTACCGTGCTCTTCAACGGGCGCGTCTCGATGATCGGGACGATGATTCTGGTGGTGCTGATCGGCGTGCAGCCGGTGTTTCACGACACTCCAGCGCTGTTCCTCACGCTGGTGGGGGGCGTGACCGCGGCGCTCTCGGTCAGAACGCTGCGGCGACGCTCGGCGCTCTACACCGCGGTGCTGCTCGTGGGAATCGGCTACCTGGCGGGAGCGCTTGCCCTCGGTCTGGCAGGCGATTGGCCGGCACGCGACATCGCGACCCGAGCGTTGCTCGGCACCGCGAACGGACTCGTCTCGGCTTCCCTCACCATTCTGCTCCTCCCGGTTGCAGAGCGCGTTGCCCAAATCACGACCGATCTGACGCTGCTCGAGCTTTCCGATCCGAGCCGGCCATTGTTGCGCCGGTTGTCGCTCGAGGCCCCCGGCACGTACGCGCACAGCGTCGCGATGGCCAACCTCGTCGAGGCTGCCTGCGACCGCATCGGCGCGAACGGGCTGCTGGGACGAGTCGGCTGTTACTACCACGACATCGGCAAGCTCGCCAGCCCGCAGTACTTCGTGGAGAACCAGGCGCTCGCCGGCAATCCGCACGACCGCCTGGCCGCCGCCCAGTCGGTGGAGATCATCAAGCACCACGTGGTGGAAGGGCTGCGGCTCGCGCGGGAGGCCGGGTTGCCGGATGTCGTGGCGGCCTTCATCCCCGAGCATCACGGCACGGCCGAGATCTCCTTTTTTTATGACCGGGCGAAGAAGCAGGGTGACATGGCGGTCCGACGCGACGATTTCCGCTATCCGGGCCCGCGACCGCGCTCGGCCGAGACGGCCGTCGCGATGCTGGCCGATTCCGTCGAGGCGTCCCTGCGCGTGCTCGAGGTTCTCACGCCGGTCAAACTCGAGGCGGCCATCGAGCAGATCGTCAAGAGCCGGCTCGCGTCGGGACAACTCGACGAAGCGCCGCTCACGCTCCGGCAGCTCGACGACGTGCGCGCCGAGTTTGTGCGCGTGCTGACCGGGATGTACCACAACCGCATCGACTATCCGGAAGCCAGTGGCGGTATCACGAAATCGTGGCAACCCGCGCGTCCCGCGGCGGGCGGTTGAGCGCCTCGCCGCGGCGGCGGCGCGCGTGCTGCGCTGGGAGGGCGCCCGGCAGACCCGCCTCGAGCTCACCCTGGTCGATGCGGCCGCCATGCGGCGGCTCAACCGTCGCGTCACCGGGCGGCGTGGTCTCACCGACGTGATCGCGTTCACCCTACCGCAGCCGGACGGGAGCGTGCTGGGCGACGTGTACATCTGTCCGGCCGCGGCCGACCGATACCTGCGGCGAGCCGGATCGGATGCGGATGGAGGGCTGGGGTCCGAGCTCGTCCGGCTCGCCGTGCACGGTGCGCTGCACGTCCTCGGCTACGACCACCCGGATGGACCCGGGCGCACCCGCTCTCGCATGTGGCACGTGCAAGAGCGCTACGTGCGCCGCCTGCTCGACGCAGGAACGGACTAATGGCCCTCGCGTGGGGCGGGGCGCTGTTTGCCATGGTGGCCGCCGTGTGGGCCGGACTGCTCGCGCTCGGCGAGGAAGCGGCGGTCGGCGAGGCCTTGCACACCCTGGGAGACGCGCCGCCCGCCACGATCGGCGGCCGCGTTCCGTTGCACCGTGGGCTGCACGTGGCGCGACTGGCCCTGCTGGTGCTGGCGGCCGTTGCGGGTGCGCACGCCGTGCATTGGTGGGAGCGGCCGTGGCTGGTTGGATTTGGCGTCGTGGCCGTCGCCGCCATGTTGGCCTTCGTGGTTGGTGACGCATTGCCACGAAGCATCGCGCGGCTCGCGCCGGAGCTTTCGCAGGCGGCGCTGCCGTTGGCGCGTCGCACGTTGCCGCCGTTCACGCCGTTGCTGCGCCTGCTCGCCTGGGTGGATCGTGCGCTGCACTCGTTGATCGCGGCGCCGGGCCCGACCGCGCCTGTTCTGGGCGACACCCAGCGCGATATGCTGCTCGGCATCTTCACCCTGGCGGACACCACGGTGGACGAGGTCATGACGCCGCGGCTCGACATGGTCGGCGTCGATCTCGGGGCAACGCAGGAGGAGGTCCTGGGGCAGTTTCGCGCGAGCGAGCACACTCGCTTGCCGGTGTTTGACGGCACGCCGGACAGTCCGGTGGGCGTGCTCTACGCCAAGGACCTCGTGCCGCTGGCGATGGACCTGCCGGAGGGGCGGCTGATCGCCCGTTGGCAGGACCTGGTGCGGCCGGCTGCCTTCGTGCCCGAGACCAAGACGCTCGATGCCCAATTGCGGGACTTCCAGCGCGGGCCCGCCCACCTCGCGATCGTCGTCGACGAATTCGGGGGAACCGCCGGCCTCATCACGCGCGAGGACGTGCTCGAAGAGATCGTGGGGGAGATTCGGGACGAGCACGACGCCGACACGCCACCCGAGATTCGTCAGGATGGGGCGCGATTCTGGGTGGACGGCGGGGTTGGGTTGGACGATCTCTCGGCGGCGTTGGGCCGTCCGTTTACCCATCCCGAAGTGTCCACCGTGGGCGGGTTGATCTATTCGGTGTTGGGTCGAGTGCCGCGCTCGGGTGAGGAACTGACCTTGGACGGATTTCGCGTGGTGGTCGAGCGGGTGGAGCGGCGCCGGGTGCGTCGCGTGTACTTCGAGCCCCAATGATCACCCCACTCCTCTTGCTCGTGCTGGGCCTCGGGCTCGCGGCGATGGCTGCAACGGTCGGCGTAGCGGCCGCCGCCGTGAGCCAGGCGGAGCTCACGCGCTGGGTGTCGCACAAGCTGCGCGGCGCGCCGGCCGCCGCGCAGGCGCTGCGCGACCCCGCGCGCGTGCTCGCTTCTGCCAATGCGCTCACGACTCTCGGCGTCCTGGCCGCGGCGGCGGCGATCCCCGCGCTGCTCGCCCGCGTCCCACCCACGTTCCTGGGCGTCGTCGCGATTGTCGCGATCGTGCCGCTGTTCGTCATCGCCGCGTATCTCCTGCCGCGGGTGTTGGGACGCCGCCGGCCGGAAGGCATCGTGGCATCGGCGGTGCCGTGGATGGAGCGGGCCGGTTTCGTGCTCGCACCGTTCATTCCACGCCGCGACGCGACGCCACGGGGGACACTCGCGGCCGTGCTGTCCGGGGATTCGGGCATCCTGGCCGCCACCGACGAAATCGAAGTCGTGTCGGGCGTGCTGGCGTTCTCGGACCGGCCCATCGGGGAATTGATGACGCCTCGCACCGCGGTCGTCGGGATCCCCGAAGGGATGCTCGCCGCGGAGGCGGCGCACGTGTTCGTGCAGTCGGGATACAGTCGCTACCCCGTCTACCGTGGAACGCTGGACGAAATCGTAGGCGTGGCTCATGCGTTCGACCTCCTGTTCGTGGCCTCCGACACCCCGGTCCGGGTGCGGCCGGTACTCACGGCGCCGGGCACCAGGCGCGCCGCCGATCTGATGCTCGAGATGCAGCGCGGCGGCAGCCACCTGGCGGTCGTGCTGGACGAATTCGGCGGTACGGCCGGGCTGGTGACCTTCGAGGACCTGCTGCGTGATCTCGTGAGCGAGGTGTTGGAGGGAGCCGTGGTGCCTACGCCGGCGGCTGAGGCGACGGCGGGGACGACCGTGTTGGAGCTCGAAGGCACCGCTCCCGCCACGGTACTCGACGAGCGGCTCGGCGCGGGGGCCGCGGCGCGCGGCGCGCAAACGGTGGGGGGCCTCCTGATCCAGACCCTCGGGCGCATCCCGCGGACCGGCGAACGCTTCCAGCTCGGCGGTTTGGAGTTCGACGTACTGGCCGCGTCAGCGACCCGAGTTGAGCGCGTCGTTGTGCGGCCCGGACCTGTGCGCGTGACGGTGCTCGATCGGCCGGAACCGTGAGGCGCAGACGCGCTGCTGTTGTATCTTTGTGAGCCCATGCGCACCGACGCCATCCTCGACGGTCTCGACCACGGCGACACGACCGCGCTTGCCCGGGCCATCAGTCTCGTGGAAAACCAACGGGATGGGTTCGAACGGCTGCTCGCCCACGTGCACGAGCGGGTGGGCCGCAGCGGAGCGCGCCGCATCGGCATCACCGGCCCGCCCGGTGCGGGGAAGAGCACGCTCACCGAGCAGCTCACGCGGCACTATCGCGCACAGGGGCTGACGGTCGCCGTGGTGGCAGTCGATCCGACCAGCCCGTTCAGTGGTGGGGCGCTGCTGGGCGACCGCATCCGCATGGAGTCGGTGAGCCTCGATCCTGGTGTATTCATCCGGTCGATGGCCACCCGAGGATCGGTGGGTGGACTTGCCACCACGACCGAGGAGACGTGCGATGTGCTCGACTCGTTCGGGTTTGCCCGCATCCTGATTGAAACGGTCGGCGTGGGACAGACGGAGCTGGATATCGCCCGGACCGCCGAGACGACGGCGTTGGTGCTCGTGCCCGAGTCAGGGGACGGCATCCAGGCGCTCAAAGCCGGTGTGATGGAGGTGGCCGACGTGTTCGTCATCAACAAGAGCGACCGTCCCGGCGCGGACAAGCTGCGGCTGGAAATCGAGGTGATGCTCGGGATCCGGAGCGGCAATGCGTTCCGGCACGTTTCACCCCATCACCGGCCCGAGGCCTCCGGTGGCCGACGACGGGCGGAGCCGGAGGGCACCTGGGTTCCACCGGTGCTCACGACGGTCGCGTCGAAGGGTGAGGGAGTGCCCGAGCTGGTGCAGGCGCTGGACCGGCATCGGGTACACCTCGAGGCCAGCGGGCAGTTCGACACGCGCCGCCGCGAACGCCTAGCCGAGCGCACCCGCGCCGTAGTGGAACGGGGTTTGCGGCATTGGATCTGGGAAGACACGTCCGCCGCCGACATCGTGGCGCGGGAATTGGACGGGATGGCGGCGGGGCGCCGCAGTCCGTACACAG
>JBOHST010000062.1:0-12319 GCA_050733375.1 Gemmatimonadales bacterium | reverse complement strand
TTGCTGGGCGTAGCCGAGGAACGGAGCAACACAGACGAAGGCAACAACCAGTGCAAGTCGTGAAGCGAGAGGCACCGGGGATCTCCTCATACAGAGTGACGTCTGGTCCGTGACCGGCGGCCTAACGCCAGCTTCTGCTGCGAGCGGTCACATCATCGCGAGCGCAGCGAGCTTCCGTAACCCGCTCGTCAGCAGCAAGCACCGTTAGGCGGCCGCGAGAAGATGCGTTCGAAAGATCCCGGTCGCAACACGGTGGTGACGCCCATCGCGCCAGGGGCGCGCATGCTCGGCGCTCCGCATTCCCGGAGCACCGGCGATGGACGCCGTCGCGACCAGCCGGACGGCGGCGTGCCGCCCGAGTGGCGCTGGGCCTGTTGGCGTCTACAGGCCGCGGCGTGCGCAGGCATCGCCGCTCTTTCGCCTCGTGCAGGATCACTTCCGCACGCTGCAGACCGTGTACGACGAGCGCTTCGCCCCCACGTACGGCGCGTGGCGTGCCGTCGTGCCGGAGGTTGCCGACAAGTTCCTCGCGTGCGGTGTCCTCGAGCATGGCTTCGCGCGTGTGCGGTGTGACGCGTGTGCGCACGAGTACTTGCTCGCGTTCTCGTGCAAGGCGCGCTACTTCTGCCCCAGTTGCCACGCCAAGCGCCTCGCGCTCTGGACGCTCTGGCTGGAGGAGACGCTCCTCGCGCCGGTCCCGCACCGGCAGGTGGTGCTCACGATCCCCAAGCGACTGCGCACGTGGTGTCTGTATCGCCGTGCGCTCCTCGGCGATCTGGCGCGC
This sequence comes from Gemmatimonadales bacterium, assembly GCA_050733375.1. Lineage (GTDB taxonomy): Bacteria > Gemmatimonadota > Gemmatimonadetes > Gemmatimonadales > GWC2-71-9 > DASTHG01. Next base: position 11,535 of record JBOHST010000062.1, on the reverse strand, counting down.
GTTGCCGCCAAGACCGTGACCGCTGCGGTGCGCACGCTCACGTGCGAGCCCGATCTCGTAGTCGGCGTAGTCGCGTGCATCCAGACCCACGGCTCGCTCGCCAATTGGCACCCGCACATTCATATGCTGGTGACCGACGGCGGCTTTCGCGCCGACGGCACCTTTGTCCCGTGGCCCGCGCACGACACGGCGGCCCTCACGGAAGCGTTTCGGCGCGCGGTGCTCCGGCTGTTCGTGCGGCGCGGGATCTTCGAGGCCGAAGACGCCGAGGGCATGCTCGCGTGGCCGCACTCCGGGTTTCATGTGCACGATGGCGTGTGGGTCGCGGATGGCGACCTGGAGTTCGCGAAGCGGCTCGCGCGGTACTGCGCGCGGAATCCGGTGGCGCTCGACCGCCTGCAGTATGACGGCCCCGCCGCGCCAGTGCAGTATCGCTCGGACAAGCGCGACGGGCCGACGGCGGGCACGAAGGCGGTCGATCCGCTGGAGTTCCTCGCGCCCCTCGTGACGCACATCCCGAATAAGCACCAGGTGATGACGCGCTACTATGGGTGGTACGCCAACCGGCCGCGTGGCACGCGGCGCCAGGCCGCCACAGAGACCGCGACCGCCCCGATCGAGATCGCCGAGCGCGAGGCGCTACCGCTCCGCGAGGCGCGCCGGCGCTGGGCGGAGCTGCTGCGGCGCATCTATGAAGTGGACCCGCTCACGTGTCCGGCCTGCGGCGGCGCGATGCGGATCCTCGCCTTCATTACTGAGGGCGCGGTAGTTGACCAGATCCTTGCGCACCTGCGTCGGACGCGGGGCGACGCGCGGGGACCACCGTCTACCCATCGGCCCGCCCGCCGGGACATGCGCCCGGTGCCCACGCCAGTGTAGTCCGCAAGAGTCCCCACGCGAGTTTGCTCTGGATCCTCCCCGGCGTGACCGGGGCCCTTTGTCGTGCGCGACACCGGCCACCGCCTCGACGGAGCGCCGCCGAACGGCCGTGACCGGGTTCGCTGACCGCGACCACGGCTTCGACGGGTCCATCCAGCCGCACGTTCCTGACGCGCAAGGCCGGTCGTCATCCTCCCCGCGCACCGGCTACACCCCACGGGCGCGATCGGGCGCGATTGAAATTCCTATCGCGCCGCGACGAGGCGGCGGCGGTCAGCCCGGCCGACCGGCGCCCGCTCGGGGTGGGTGACGGCGTCGGCGAACTCGGCCGCCGTGGCGAATCGGTCCGCCGGCACCTTTGCCAGCACTTTGTCGATGACCCACTCGAGGCCCGGCGAGACGGTCCCGCGGACCGTGCGCAGGCTCGGCACCGGGTCCACGGCGTGGCGAGCCAGGATGGCCTGGGATGTCGGGCCGGTGAATGGCGGACCGCCGGCGAGCATCTCGTACAAGACGCAGCCGAGCGCGTACAGATCGCAGCGGCCGTCCACTCGCTCGCCGGCCGCCTGCTCGGGGCTCATATACTGCGGCGTCCCGATCGCCGTCCCCGTCTGGGTGAGCTTCTCCCCAGCAGCGACCGTCAGTGCCGTGGCGATCCCGAAGTCCGCGATGATGGCATGCCCGCCCGAGAGCAGGATGTTATCGGGTTTGATGTCCCGGTGGACGAGGCCGAGGGTGTGCGCGTGGCCCAGCGCGTCCGCCACCTCCAAGGCGATCCGCACCGCTTCGTCAATCGGCAGTTGGCGCTCGTGATCCAGCCGGTCACGCAGCGATTCCCCCTCGACATACGGCATGACGTAGTACAGCAGGCCCCCGGCCTCCCCTGACTCGTGCAGCCCCAGGATGTGTGGGTGCTGGAGCTGGGCAACGATCGCGATCTCACGCAAGAACCGACCGGATCCCACTGCTTGCGACACGTCCCGGTGAAGCACCTTGATGGCGACGCGACGCTCGTGCTTGAGGTCGCGGGCGAGGTAGACCGTCGCCATGCCACCGCGCCCCAGCTCGCGCTCGACGGCGTACCGACCGTCGAGCGCACGCTGAAGCTCTTGCAGGTTGTCCATGGGATTAGAACCGGTACCGGTAGCCGACGAAGATCAGGTACTCGGCAAGATCGCCACCCTTGGGATGGGTCGGCACGAGATCGGGTTTGAAATCCTGGGTGAGCTTCACCGGAATGCTCACCGTCACCGCGCCCCTCCCCAACGTGTACGAGGCACCGGGATCCAGATAGAGCTCGTAGCCCGGCCTGCGGAAGCCGTCATCGCCGCCGCCGATCAGGTCGCGGACACGAATGCCGTCGATGCGTCCCCCGAGACTGACGGACAGCCCTCGCTCCGGCGCTAGGATATACGCCACGCCTAGACGGGCGCTGTACACGTCCGGCACGGACAGGATGATGCTCGACGGCGTTCCGCTGATCGTCGGGAAGGCCACGTCCGTCTTCTTCCTGGGGCTCGCGAGATACGAGCCGCTCAGGTAGCCGAACAGCCGGCCGGCCAGGCGTTGGAATCCCTGAGTCTGCAGCAGGATGCCCCATCCCCCATCACCGAGCTGAATAGACTGATCCACGTAGTAGCGCGTGGTCCCCGTCTGCGTGAAGAATTCGTCCTCGACGTGATTCCTGCCGCTCGGGGTCTTGACGCCGAGACCGAGGGCGAGATTCCCTGACGGTCCTGCCGCGGGGTCCCGCAGCCATATCGTCCCAACGAGGTTGATATCACCAAGCCCGTCCGCTGATACCGTGTGCGGCACCGAATCCACGTACCAGCGCCGTTGCGTGCCATGTGCGAATGGCGCGGTCAGAGCCAGGCTGAAGCGCGACGTCACCCCGTAGGTGACGGTCAGGTCGATAGAGCTGATGTTGAGGTGCAGCGGCCCCCCGAAGGGAGCCTTTTCCTCGTGGATCTGCGTGCCGACGTACCATTCGTCGGCGGTGAGCCGCCGGTAGGCGAGGCCCACCTGCCACTGGTGCGCTCCAACATCCTGCTGCCGTTGTCCGCCCAGACTGGGCGTTATGAACCGAATGGGCATTCACCCCTGCCCGAACGACTGCTTCGGGAGGGCGACGACGAGCACCCCAAGAGCCATCGCGGCGCGAACGAGCCATCCGTGGGGCGGAAGTCCCTTTTCGAGTCGCATAGAGCCACCTCCTCCTTGTTAGTAAGTCCTCGTTAGAAGGTCCGCGCTTGCGCTTGCGACCTATGGCGGCGTCAGAATGTCGTTCAGTCTCAATACCAGGGTATCGCCCGTCAGCGGCCCGGTAGGCGTCCACAAACTTTCGGACGTCGCCGAGCGATTCCTGGTCGGTGAGATTCACCGCCCGCACTTCCAGACCGGCGTCCTTGTGACGGGCGACGCTTCGACGAGCACGGGCATCTCGCCCTTGCAGGGATCGCACCAACTCGCCCAGAAGTTGACCAGCACCGGATGACCGCGCAGGGCGGCGAGGTGAGCCGTGTCGCCTGCGAGGGTGACGAGCGTGAAGTCCGGCGCGACGGCACCGGCGCGGGCCGCGGTGTCCGGGGGGGGACTCTGCGGCGCCCGCCCCCGGAGCGATTAGGAGACAGGCCACCGTCAAGAGTCGCCCCCCGAGTCCCATCGAGCCAGTGTGGATCATGCCGACGCCACCGTCAAGGTGCACGGGTGCAGGAGCCGGCTAAAGGCTGATGGTGAACTGATAGCAGCCGCTCTCGAGTACGACCGTGGAGGTCCCGGCCACGACCACCCGGAAGTTAATATCGAACTGGGCGCCGACCGGGAAGGCGGCTACGCTGCGGAACAACTCCGCCCGCCCCGTGCCGTGGTCATCCGTGACGATCGCTTCGGGCGTCAGGCCTTTCCCCAGCGTCAGCCAAACGCTGCCGGTGCACACGCCGTCGATGTTGGTGTCGACGGCGCGCTGCAGCTGGTAGCTGGTGTTCGGCGCGAGATTGCGCACCCACGTGTCGAGATACACGATCAGGTCGGCGTCGTTGGGCTGCCGGAACTTGACCAGGCCGAACCCGCCGTCCGTGCCGCGCAGGATCACTTCGAGGTTGAAATTCGGAGTCTCCGGTCCCCAGGCCACGCCAAACGACGGTTGACCGGGCCCGGCCGGATGGTCGGCGCAGGCCAGCAACAGAGCCACGGCCGGAAGGAGGGGGATGGTGTGTGGGACTCGCATAACGCCTCCAGATTGTTGGTGACTACGCCCGATTCCCGGCATCCCAACACCGGCCCAGAGTCGGGTCTCCTCTGGCGGCGTCTCCCTCGCCCGGTACATTCGAGCGGACGAATGCCACGTGGACGTTCGGGCCGCCAGGTGACCCAGGCGTGATGCCAGCGTGACCTGGGCGGACTGGCCCCGTTCCCTCAGCGGCGATCGAGCATGATCTATCTGCGAACTCTCGGCGGGCTCGACCTCCGCGACGCGGCAGGGCGCGAAGCGCGCCCCATCCTGCGTCAACCCAAGCGGTTCGCGCTCCTCGCCTATCTCGCCCTCGCCGGCCCCCAGCGGTTCCGCCGGCGTGACACCGTGGTCGCGCTCTTTTGGCCCGAGCTGGACCAGGAGCACGCGCGGGGAGCGCTGCGGCAGGCCCTACGGTTTCTCCGGCGCGTCCTCGGCGAGGGTGTGATCGTGACACGGGGAGAAGAGGAGATCGCGCTCGCTGCCGGGGCGGCTTCGTCGGATGTCCTCGAGTTCGAGAGCGCGTGCGATGACGGGCGCGCCGCCGAGGCGCTCGAGCTCTACCGCGGGACCTTTCTGGAAGGGCTGTTCGTGTCGGACGCCGCACCGGAGCTCGAGCAGTGGCTCGACCAGGAGCGCAGCCGCCTGCGCGGCCGGGCGGCGACCGCCTCCTGGGCACTGGCGACCGAGCAGCGCGCCACCGACCCTCGAGCGTCTGCGGCCACGGCCCGTCGGGCGGCGGGATTCGCACCGGACAGCGAGGGCGAGCTCGCGCGCCTGATCCGGTTCCTCGACGAGCTGGGAGATCGGGCGAGCGCGCTGGCCGCCTACGACGAGTTCGCCCGGCGACTCCGGCTGGAGTACGACGCCGACCCGTCGCCGGAAACGCGGGCGCTCGTACAGAGTGTACGCGACCGCACGGTCTCCGCTCAGGGGTTGAGTTTGCCCAGCGCAGCAGAGGCCTCCTCTCAGACCGCCCCCGTGACTCGTGCATCTCCCCCTGCCGCCGTGCGCGACGAGGTGCCACGCGGGACGCCACGCCGCGTCCTCCTCTCGCTCGCGCTGCTGGGGGTGCTCGCCGTCGGCACATACCTGGTCGCGTTCAACGTCCGGAGCCGACATCTCGTCGTGGCGGTCCTCCCGATCGGCATCTTCGCGCAGGATTCGACTCTGGCGGGCCTGGCCGACGAAGCGACCAACGAGCTGATCACCGAACTCGCGCAGGTCAATGCGTTGAAGGTCATCAATACCCAGACGATGCTGCGCTACCGAGATTCAACGCCCCAGGACGTGGCCCGGATGCGTGGCGCGGACGCGGTCGTCGTGTCGCGGATGCGGCCACAGGGCGACTCGATCCATATGACCGTGCAAGTTGTCCTCGCCGAGTCGGACCGGGCCGCGTGGGCGGGGAGTTTCGACGGGACCCGGAGCGACGTGTTTCGGATGCTGCGCGACGTCGCCCGGACGGTGACCGAGCAGGTGCGGGCCCACACGAGCGCCGAGGAGCGGGCGGCCCTCGCCGGCGGCCGGGCCGTGGCCCCTGAAGCGCTCGCCCAGTTCGTGCGGGGCCGGTTCTGGTGGAACCGCCGCAACCAGGTCAACCTGCTGAAGGCAATCGACGCCTACAACGAGGCGCTGGAGATCGAGCCGACCTTCGCTTCCGCGTACGCCGGCATGGCCGACGCCTATGCGCAGCTCGGCTACGGCGGCTACCTTCGCCCCGACGACGCATTCCCGAAAGCCCAGGCGGCGGCCCGCAAGGCGCTGGAGCTGGACTCGACGCTGGCGGGTCCTCACGCGACGCTGGGCTATGTGGCCATGTACTACGACTGGAACTGGTCGACCGCCGAGCGAGAGTACCGGGTGGCGATCGCCCGCAATCCCAGCTACGCCACGGCGCACGAGTGGTACGGCTTGTTTCTCGCGGCTATGGGGCGGTTCGACGAAGCGCAGGCGCAGGAGCGTCAAGCGCTGGAGCTGGACCCGCTATCCATCGCGATCGCCGGCACCGTCGGGTGGGTGCTGCACTACAGTGATAAGCAGGACCAGGCCGAGGCTGTACTGCGCTCTGCGCTCCGCACCGACTCGACCTTTGCGATCGGCCAGCTGTACTTGGGGCGCGTGCTGCAGTTTCAGGGGAAGTACGACAGCGCCTTGGCCCACTTCGCGCGCACCGGTCCACTGCGATCCTGGATCCCGAACCTCGCCGGCGAGGGCTATGTCTATGCCCAGCAGGGCCGCCGTCCGGAGGCGATAGCGGTGCTGGGACGCCTCGATTCGCTGGCCAGAACAGAATACGTCACTGCCTACGCTGTGGCGTTGGTCTACACCGCGCTGGGGGACCACGATCGCGCGTTCGCCTGGCTCGATCGCGCCGTCGAGGAGCGTACCCATTGGCTGCTCTGGCTCAACCGCGACCTGCGCTGGGCCCCGATTCGCCAGGACCCCCGGTTTCGGGCCCTCACGCGACGGGTCGGTGTGCCGGATTGAGGGGAAGCCGCGCTTCGCTGCGCGTCTTCCGCCCAGCCGCCTCCAGCAGGCGGTAGCGTTCCGACCGCGACCGCGTCAAGGGAGCGGTAGCCGGTGACACGGGCGCTCCATGACGCCCTCAGTCCTGGGGCGCCCCCGCCCGCGAGTAGAGCGCCCGGTAGGGATCTCCGTCCGACTGGGTGAACACTCGCACCTGCACCGCCCGGATCGTCTCCGCCACGTTGCCGCCGGTGGCCACATACAGCTCGTCGAACAGATTGAGGTTCTGCCGATAGATGCGTTGCGCGATCACCACCGCGTTGTTGAGCGGCGCCTGGGCGAACCAGCGCCAGTCGTAGGTCTCCAGACTCTGCCCGACGGGCCCCGTGAGCTGCTCGCGCGCCCAGCTGAACAGCGATGCCCGGGCCGCCTCCACGGCCTCCGGCGTCCTGGCGCTGGTGTAGGCCGAATCGAGCCGCCGCGCCAGCTCCGCCCAGAAGACGTCGAGCGTGCGCTCGTCGCCCCAGCGCGCCGCGGCCCGCTGGGCGTCCAGGGTATCGCCCCGCGCCCGGAAGAACGCCTGCGCTCCACGATAGCCCACGAAGCTCGCAAAACTCTCGTTGAACGGCGTCTGACTCTTCACGTACAGGGTGTTGTGCGCCAGCTCGTGAATCACCGTCGCCACGAGCTCCATGGTGTCGCGGTCCAGCGCTGTCGAAAAGAGGGGATCCGAGAAGTAGCCGAGGGTCGAGAAGGCGCCGGCGGGACGCAGATAGGTGTCGTAGTGCTCGCGCTCGAGCTCCGCAGCCGCCGCTCGGGCCAGCCGGGGACTGAAGAACCCCTTGTAGGGGACGACGCCGACGATCGGGTAGGTCCAGGTGTACGCTCGCAGCCGGTCGCGCGACGCGCCGGACAGCACGAGCAGCAAAGTGTCCCGCCCGACGTCCACGTACGTCATGTAGGTCTCCCCGACCGCGAGCTGCAGTGAGTCGGCGGCGAAGGCGCGGGCGTCGAGAACCAGGCGCAACCGCTCGCGCAATGCTGGAGTGGTCGACGAATCGGCGACGAGCGCGGCGATCGCCCGCCGCTTGAGCAGGATGCGCGCTTCTTCGACCGCCGCCCGGGCCAGGTAGCGGGCATCGGCCGAGACGAGCAACGCCACCGCGATGGCGGTCGGCACGCCCAGGGCGACCCAGGCCGCGAGGCGCTTCAGCACGCGACCCCAGCGGGGACGGCGCCGCTCCACTAGTGCCGTTCCAACTGGCTTCGTCGAATGTGCCATGGCTGGGCTGGCATACCGCTGGTCGGTCCGGGCTTCCGAAAGTTGGGGACAAGTCGTTGGAACGGCACTAGGTCGCCCACCGGATCCCGAAGCGGTGTGTCCCGCCTCCTACGACCGCGTATCCCTGATACGCGTAGTCCAGGTGCAACCGGCGCAGCTCCACGCCGCCGCCCACGCTCCAGCGGGATGCTGCGCTCGTAGGAGAGCGCGTCACGAAGCCGATCCGTCCGACCAATCCGACACCGTGCGTGACCACGCCGCCTTCCACGCCGGTCGCGAACCGGGCCGGCGCGCCCGCCGGCCACTGCCCTTCCAGGGTCGTGAGCAGACGAAACGTCCCCTGGGGATCCACATAGTTCATCGTGAGGCCGGCGCGCGTGCGCCGCGGAAGACGCCTGATCGTCTTTAGCTACTCACCTGCGCTGTCGGAGAAACGCCGCGACCGGCGAACCAGGGTCCACGAGGTCCGCAATATCGAGCATCAGTCGTTGACCACCCTGCCCACTGGTCAGAACGACCACACCGCGCCACCGCGTCGGATCGAAGTAAACCAGCGTTCGCTCGCCGCCGGGCCGGTCGTTCAACCCGACGAACAACATCATCGGGCCTCGCTCGTAATCGAGGCGAACCCAGCCGAGGACGAAGTTGAGCGCGCGCGGGCAGAGCGTCGCAGGTTCCATTTTGCACGCGAAGGGAGGTTGCGGCCCGCTGGCCGGGAGCAGGCGTTCGCTGGACATTGCCTTCGTCAGGTCGTCGCCGTTCATCACGCTCACGACAAAGTTCGCGTAGTCGCCGATCGTTGTAATGAGATTGTTGGCGCCACTCCAGCGCGCCGAGTCACTCACCTGCGGCTGCGCCCAATGTCGGCCGGTGTCCAAGGGGATGGCGAGCCGATCACGCATCCAGTCACGCGACGAGTAGGAAGTACTCGTCATCCCGATCGGACCGAATACGTATGTCTGGGCTAACTCTTCGAACGTTTTGCCAAGGCGCTGCTCCGCGAATCGGCCGACGTAGTCATAGCCTTCGCCGGAGTAGCCAAACGCAGTGCCCGGATCGAAAAGAAATGTCAGCCGCCCGCCGGGGGCGCGGTCGCGCCAGTTCGGAAAGCCGGTATGATGACCCAGCGCCAGGCGCGCCGTCAGCCGATCGCGCCTCGGATCAGCAGCGATATCCGGATCGGTCCAATATTTTGCCATCGGCTCGTCCAGCGACAGCGCGCCCTTCGACGCGAGACGCAGCATGACTTCGGCGGTGACAGGTTTCGTAAGAGAAGCGAGGTTGAAAAGGGTCGCGGTCGACGCCGGCACCCCGGGTCCCTGCTCGCCATACACCTTCGACAGCGTGACGCGACCGTTCTCGATCAACGCCACCCCCACCGATGCTACCTGGTGCTCCGCGAGCAAACCGGGCGCTCGCGAATCAAGACGCGCGGCGGCTGATGCGGCGTCCGACGATGGCGTCGATAAGCTTGTCGGGCGACGTGCGCACCCCTGAATGAGAATCAGAGGAAAAAAGAGGAAGACTGGCAGTAGTCTCGGCATGCGCTGCGTACGGCGCAAACGCGAGCAGAGTTTCGAACGGACCAGGGGGAATGGAAGCGCTACTAGCACACCGCCGACTGCGCCTGCAGCAGGACGGATGAGGAGTAGAACAAGAAGCGGGGCATTTCCACGACTATCGGAGGCTACTAGGCTCACCCACAGGTAAGCGCGCCCTCAGTGACAATGCCGCACCCGCAAGCGCACCGATCACCGGAAACCATTTGAATCTCGCCGCCAGAGCCTAATCGTCATACGACAGGCGTCGCGCTGCCTAACGAATCGCGCATAAGCTGCGGCCTGCGGCGGCCGCAGACAAGATTAACCCATTCCCTATCAAGCGGCCGCCGCGGGCCGGCAGCTTCATGCGCTGGTTAGGCGGCGCGGATTCATATACTAAGTGCAACACCACGCACCAAGGAAGAAGGTGACCTGGGATACGGTAGTCTTCAGTCTCGGCCAAGAGAAAGAAGCCTACCCATGATGTATCGCCAGATCACCTTCGCTGAAAGATACGCCCTCGGCTTGCTCCGCCAGCGGGGCCTCACGCCCGCCACGATCGCCCGCGTCCTGGGGCGTCACCGCAGCACGATTGGGCGGGAGGTGCACCGGAACAGTGCGAACAGTGACGGCACGTACCGCCCGCAACTCGCCGACTGGTACGCGCGGGGCCGCCTCACGCGGTCACGCCGCAACACACGCTTCGCGCTGGCCGACTGGGCCCGCGTCGCCGCGCTGGTGCGGGAGGACTGGAGCCCGGAACAGATCGCGGGCTGGCTGCGGCGCCACCGGATCCTGAGGATCAGTCATGAGACTATCTACCGGTATCTGTGGGCCGACAAGCAGGCGGGCGGGCCGCTGCACCGCCACCTGCGGGGGGCGCGCAAGCACTGCCGCAAGCGCTATGGGGCCTACGACAGCCGGGGACGGCTCGCTGGCAAACGCCCAATCACCGCGCGGCCCGCGGCCGCGGAGACCCGATCACGCTTCGGGCATTGGGAAGGCGACACGATGCTGGGCGCCGGCCAGGCGGGCCCGTGCGTCCTCACGTTGGTCGAGCGCAAATCCGGCTACGTCGCCGTCGGCAAGTTGCGGCGGCGGACCGGCGCCGAGGTGAACCGTCGCGCGCGGCAGCTGATCCAGGCCCAGCCCCATCCCGTGCGGACGATCACGGTCGACAACGGGTACCGAGTTCCACAGTTACGCAGCGCTCGAGCGCCGCATCCCCGCCCGGTTCTATTTCGCCACGCCGCATCACGCCTGGGAACGGGGCACCAACGAAAACACCAACGGCCTGCTGCGGCAGTACCTGCCCAAACGCCAGAGCATGGCGCACCTCACCCAGCACGACTGCAATCGGATTGCGCGGAAGCTCAACCGTCGGCCCCGAAAGCGTCTGGACTATCGAACCCCGGAGGAGTGCTATGTCCCCTGACGTTCAGTGTTGCACTACAAACTTGAGCTCAAGCCGCAACCTCGAGATGTTAACTCCTGGCAGACGTGATCTGCGCCATCTGAACGCGCCACTCTCTATGATCCTTGGCCCAAATCTCGAGAATCCAGTTACCAGCGCGATGGAACCTGCGCACGAAGACGCTGCCGTGTCGCGCGATCTGCTCTTCTGGATAGCCCGAAACCCGCACTTCAGCACGGGGAAGCGGCTGCAAAAGCTCAACACCTTCGGACACTGGCATGCCGTCGATGTAAAAGACCGGGCGCAGAACACAGGCTTCGCAGCGAACGCGTCCTTGATTCTTGAGTTGAGCGAGCTGCTGCGCCTTGGTCATGAGGGTGCCGTCTGCGAGGACGATCGTGAAGTCGTCACCGGTCAGTCGGTCCCACGTTACGGGATCGGATGCCAATTCGGCACGATCCCGGGTGCGTATGGCGTTGGCGAGTTCGGCCGGCACCTGTGCGGCCATCGCGCACGGAATCACAACGGTCAACGGAAGGGCAATTCGAAGCATGGTGGCGTTGGACATAATCTCACTCCTGCTTTTGTGTTGCGGCCTAACGAATCGCGCGTCAGCTGCGGGCGCGGCGCAGGCATGCGCCCCATGCGCCCGCGCCTTCTACGGTACCCGCCAGGCGCACAAACGCAACAGTTCCTTACTTGGCCGCGCCCGCCAGCTGCA
>JBOHST010000061.1:0-4218 GCA_050733375.1 Gemmatimonadales bacterium | reverse complement strand
TGGCCGTGTTGGTGCTCGTGTGTCCGCTCGGCATGATGTGGATGAGGCGTCGCCACCGGCAAAGCGCCCAGCAGTCCACGCCCACGAGGTACCCGATGCGGGGAGCACAGGATGCAGAAGCTGCAGTTGTCTACAGCTGTCCGATGCACCCTGCGGTGCGACAAGACCGCCCCGGAGCGTGCCCGATCTGCGGAATGGATCTCAAAAGCTTGTCGTCGTGAGCCGGATGTCAGAACCTAACCTGGAGCCTGCCGGAGGAGCCTGTCGAGGCGCAAGCGGGCGGCTCGCCCTAACCCTCGCGGCCGCACTGCTCGTTGCCGCCGCGTGTGGTGGGGATCGGGGGCCACCCAATCGTGACCCTGGCTCCGCAACCCCGCGTCCACCCGCCGAGCCACCGACACCCGGCACCACGCCGGGGGACGGCGGCGCTGCGGCCAGCGCGATCACACCGCAGGTGATTGCGTTGGGCGACAGCATCTTTCACGGGCAGGTGGCGGGGGGCACCTGCGCACTCTGCCACGGCCAGGATGCGCAAGGGGGAACCGTAGGCCCGAACCTGAGGGACGCCGAGTGGATCCATGGAGACGGGAGCTTCCAGTTCATCGTCAGCATCGTGACGAATGGTGTCACGAGCCCAAAGAAATCGACCGCTCCGATGTTGCCCATGGGTGGGACTTCGCTCACCCCGGCTCAGGTGCGCGCGGTCGCCGCATATGTCGTGTCGTTGAGTCCAAAGAAGTAGGGGAGCGGCGATGGAAAGTCCACCATCTTGAAACGACGCCCTCGACCGGGGAGTTCTCCTTGAAGAGGAAACCGGCTCTCGGACCCAACGAGCGGTAGACCCTCTAGCGCGAGAGACCGGGCGCGCGGGGTCGTCCCACCGGGACTTCGAAGTACGGAGAGGAGGCGGATGATGGGTTATTGCACCTGCACGACGGGTGGAGAGCCGGGGATCGCCCTCTCCGGCGCAAGAGCCCTGGCGCAGCTCGGGGTGTTGAAGGAGCTGGATCGCGCGGGAATCCCGGTCTCCTACGTGACCGGCACGAGCGCCGGCGCCGTCATCGGGGCGGTCTACGTCACCTCGAACGGGGACGAGCGTCCCCGTGTTGCCGCGCTTTCGAGATCGACACCATCATGGATAAGACAGGCCGCGTACGGCGGCAGCTGAAGCTAGGCAGGTGGGTTGGGCGTCCGCTACTGTACGACTGTATCCGCGTGGAGCGGGGGTGCGTTTTCGCAATCGGGAAGAACCTATGAGAATCTCGCCAAGGATGTCGCGTTTGGCGGTGGCAGGAGCGCTCGTCGCCGCTGCAGCATGCATCAGCTCAACCTCTCCGACGTACGGCCGAGGATCGACGCCCAACGTGCAGATCCGCGACAACTTCTTCAGTCCGAAGGTGGACACGGTGGCCGCCGGGACGACCGTGTCGTGGACCTGGGCGAACCCGGTGAACCCGCACAACGTCGTGTGGGACTCGGGCCCGATACTCCCGCCGAATTCGGGCGCACCGAGTACGTCGGGCAGCTACTCGTCAAGTTCAACCAGGCGGGCACCTACGACTATCACTGCGAAGTTCATGTGGGGCTCGGCATGGTGGGGACGATCGTGGGGAAGTGACGCGCCTGGTTGCCTCGAGTGGCACTGCATTGGCGGGGCCAGCCCTGGCGTCGCGGATGCTCGACGCTATGGGGGCGGACATCATGGGGATGGGGATGAAGGGCGACAGCGCGTGGACGGCGCTCACAGACTCCGTCCGACGGGACCTCGCCGAAGTACCCTCGCTCTCGGGGCGGGCATTCGAGACGCGGAGCAAGGCTTACATCGACCGGATGCGCCGGCTGCTGGGAATGCACGAAACCATGATGCACACGGTGATGAAGCCCGAGTGACGGTTCGCGGCCAGGCGTTGCTCGGCTTGATAGCCAGGCTTACATTGCCTGCCACGTCATGAACATGCGCCCTTTGCAGCGAGCCATCGTGATCGCCCTGCTGCTGCTGACTCCCACCTCAGCGGCCGAGTCGGTGTTCGGCGCATTGCGCGACGGAACTGTGCATCACGAAACCGCAGGCGCGGCGGCTGCTCACCGAGACGCGGGGGCCCAGGGTCGGCACGGCCACGAAGACTCGGCGCCTACTCATGAGCACGGCACTCTCGCGGACCACTGCACACACATCCACGGCGTGGCGGTGATATGCCAGGCCTTTCATTTCTCTCTCGTAGCATCTGTTTCGACCCAGCATCCGGCCGACCCTGCCATCCGTACTGGCAAATCGTCATTGGACGAGTTCCACCCTCCCCGCGCCTAGCCTCCGCGTAGTCCGATAGCCGCAGCCGCGTCGCTCTCCAGCGCGCACGCGGCGTCCCAAACTGCTCCAACCGACATCAAGCCACACGCCCTTCGTGCGTGTGTGAGGTGATTTGCCCATGGTCGTAGCGTTCCTTGGCGCCTTTCTGCTCATCGCTCCCCAGGACACGATCGTCCTGACGATAGACGAGGCCACTGCGCGGGCCCTCGCCGTGAGTCCCTCCGTCGCCGCTTCCGTCGGCGCAGTACGAGCCCCCCGCGGCGTGCGGGCCGAAGCATGGTGGCCCTTCCCGGACAACCCGACGCTCGAGTACGGCCGTGTCCGCCGGCGGAGCGGCGTGTCCACGACCTACGATCGCCAATGGTCCGTGACCCAGGAAATCGAGATCGCCGGCCAATGGGCCTGGCGCGGGAGCGCCGCCACGGCGCTGGTGCGGTCGGCGGAGGCACGGGTGGACGACGCCCGCCGGCTCGTGGCGCTCGAAGCGCGCCGCGCGTACGCGGCCTTGGCCGTCGCCGAGCACCGGGTCGCCCTCACCGACTCGGCTGCGGCATTCGCCGAGCGGCTCGCCGGTTTCGCCCGGCAGCAGTTCGAGGCCGGTGAAGTGAACCGCCTCGAGTGGAACGCGGCGGTGCTCGAAGCCGCCCGGACGCGGAGTGCCGCGGAGCGGGTGCAGGCGGGGGCGGCGGCCGCCGCGGCCGATCTCGGGCGGCTCCTGGCCTTACCGGCCGATTCCACGCCGCGGACCACGGCGCTGCCGGCGATCCCCGCGCTCCGATGGGACTCGGACAGCGTGCTCCTGGCCCTCGCCCGCTCCCGGCGACCCGATCTGCGGGCGAGCGAGGTGCTGCGGCGGAGCGCGGAGCGGACCGTCACGGCCGCACGGCTGTCCTTCATACCCAACCTCACGGTGTCCGCCTTCGATGGGCGCGAGGCGGGCATCGACCGGCTGCTGGGGGTGGCGGTCGGGATCAGGATTCCGCTGTTCCATCGCCAGCAAGCGGGCATTGGCGCCGCGGAGTCGGCGCGCGCCGCGGCGCACGCCGAGCAGGCGTCGACCGAGCGGGCGGTCCAGGCGGACGTGCTCACCGCGGGGGCGCGGTTCCTCCGAGCTCGCGCCGCCGAGCGGCTATTCGCGACAGAGGTGCTTCGCGCCGCCACCGAAAACGTGACCCTCACCGAGCGAGCGCTCGCCGAGGGCGAGGTCAACCTCACGGACCTACTCGTGCTGCGTGCGACGGCGGTGAACGCGCAGCTCGAGTACCTCGATGTGCTTCGAGACGCCTCCGACGCGTGGTTCGAGCTCGCTGCAGCCCTCGCCACCGAGCCGGCGGATCTCGCGGCGCTGTTGGGAAGGGGAGACTGAAATGCGGAGAATCACGATGCTCATCCTGACAGCGGGGGCCGTACTCGCGTGCGGGAAGAACGATCCCACTCCGGAGCAGCACAACGATCCCCCGGCTGCGGATGTCGTGGAACTCGACTCGGTGCAGCAGGCCGCGGCCGGCGTATCGCTCGGAACCGTAGGGCCGCTACCCCCCGACACGATCTACCTGACGGGCACGGTCACGTTCGACGCCGCGCGAGTGAGTCACGTCGGCCCACGCATTCAGGGCAGGATCCGCCGCGTGTACGTGGACAACGGGGTGCACGTGTCTGCCGGCGATACACTCGTGGTCCTCGATAGTCCCGAGCTCGGTGCCGCGCAGGCTCGTTGGACGCAGGCGCTTGTCACCCGCGACGTGGCCGCCCGGAATTTCGAGCGGACGGAACGCCTGTACCGCGACGGGATCGTCTCAGCGCGACGCCGCCTCGAGGTCGAGTCGGAGTTGCGGCAGCGGGAGGCGGAGCTCGGCGCCGCCGTGCAGGCGCTCTCCGCCCTCGGCGCGGAACCGGACACGGCCGGATCC
>JBOHST010000060.1:0-12970 GCA_050733375.1 Gemmatimonadales bacterium | reverse complement strand
GCCGTTCGGAGCAGTTCATGATGGTCGAGGGTCGTCGCTGGCCAGCGCAGCAGGATCGCTGGACGTGTGGTCAGGTCCAGCCGCGCGCGAGGGAACTGGCGGCTCAGCTTCTTGGCGAGCCGTCGGGGGGTCCGGCGAGCGAGCGCCGCACGGACCACGGAGTCCGGACCGCGGTACACCGCAATCAAATCGATATCGCTCGTCGCCTGGATTTCCTGGCCGCTGAGGTACGCGCCTCCCTCGCCACGCGCGAAACTGCCGGATAGGACCACGGCCGCCGGGGCGAGCTCGGCGACGACCGCCGCGGTGATGTCGCGCAGCAGCGCCTGCATGCCTGCTTCGACCCGGGGATCCCCGGTGAGCGTAAAGGGCCGGTCCGCCACCGCCACCTTCCTCTTACACGAGTGTCGCGGGGGCTGAATCGGTCAAGCCGACCCGGCGCGCTCCCGCTTGCAGTCGGAAAGCTGTGAGGAATGTGTCATGGGTTGGTCAACTGGAGGTCACGCTACGGCTTGGCGGGCTAGCCGGCCACGCGCTCAGCGCAGAAGTAGCCGCTCACCGCTTCGGTCGCCACGCCGCTGGCCCAACCGCCACGCATGGCGTTGACCGATACCTGCCGCAGGAACAACGCCGTGTAGCCGCCATCGAATTTCACGAGGTTGCTCCGGATGGCCTCCTGCCCGATCCGCATCACGGCGGACACGCTGCTGTCCGGCCCCAACGACGCCCAGATCGCGACGCCGGGCTGGAGCGGATCCGTCGAGCGCACGTCCCCGAGGCGCACGGCGCCCACCTGCTCGAGCGCGATATCCGACGCCCCAATGATGGGAACCGTGACGATCGTGGGCCCTGGCCGATCGACGCGACGCAGAGCGGAATCCAGGGCCTGCAGCGTCAATGCTCCCTCCACGCTACGATCTTTCATGGAACCGGATCCGGCGACCAGTGTCAGGCGCCAGCTGCCGGCCAAACTGTCCCACGGGGTACTCGCCACGAAAGGACCTTCGACGGGCCGACACGCGTCTCCAGTCGCGCCGCTGCGGCCGCGCCCGGCGCACGCCAGCGGCATCATTGCGAGTGCCAGGGCGCCGCTCACGCACACGCGCATCCTGCCGTTCCGGCCGCTCACCGTGGTTGAATCACCTCCACGACGCGCCCGCTCCGATCCACGACGTAGATCGGACCGCGGTATAAGTCGTCGCCGAGCGACAGCAGACCGGCCCGCGGCGCTGCGGCGGACACGGTGAAAATCTGCACATAGTTGTCCGAGCCGGCGTAGTTCACGCCGTAGCCCAGATCCTCCATTGCCGCCGCCGACAGCCTGCTCAACGGGCTTGTCACGCCGGGCTGAATGAATGGGGTCATCAGCTCGTCGTCGAACGTCGGCTCACGCCAGTGCCCGTTCACGTTGCCCGCGCCGCACCCCACGGGCGAGGCCGGGCCGCAGTTCTCGACCGGGACCTTGTTGCCGCCGGTGTAGCTCGTCCCGCCGATGGAATCGAACATCGCGCGGCCCTTCGGGCAGCTGAAGTGTGTGTCCAGGATGGTCCCCGGCGGCGTGGAGGCATCCTGGAGGCAATCGAATTGTGGGTGCGTCCATAGCGTGCCGAAGCCGAGCACATGCCCCATCTCGTGCAGGATCACGCTGTTCAGCGAGCCCGACGCGCTGAGCGCCGCCACGTCCGCGGAGTCGAAGGTCATCCGGCCCATGATGGTGAGCGACCCTGGCACGCGAATGAAACACGGACCTGCCGAACCCAAGACCCCGGCGGGACCGTCGATCGAGTCAATCCGGGCAAGAATCAGGACGTCGTCCACCGTGATGGGGCCGATGGCGGGTGAGCCGGCGCCGCATTGCCCAGCGTTGGCGGAGAAGCCGGGAAAATCGGGAATGTCCTGATAGATGATCTGCTGCCACTTGGCGACCGCCGAGTTGAACGCAGTCTGCACCGCGGGCGTGAACGCCGGGCCGACGTTCTGGATGACGATGCTGAACGCCGCGGCAGCGCCGGTTGCCGTGAAGGTGACCGGGTTTCCCCCGATGCCACCGCTAGCCACGGTCGCCGTGAGCGTATTGGTCCCTGCGGATGCACCCAAGATCCAGCTCCCCACTTGGGCCACGCCGTTCGCGTTCGTGGTCACCGTTGCGCCGGTGACACTCCCACCACCCGTGGCCGCCACAAACGTCACGCTGACGTTCGGCACTGGCGTGTTGCCCGTGCCGGTCAGCCGCACTCCCGGTCGGACGTTCAGGGCGAAGCCCACCAGGCCCGTCTGGTTGTTCCCAACGAATGCTACAACCGATTGTGCCGACGCCACGGTGACCTGGGAGGCGCCTGACTGGCCTCCTGCGCTTGCCGTGACGGCCACCGGGCCGGCTGAGACACTGACCCCGGTGATCTGGGCCGTCGTCGCACCGGGTACGATGCCGACGGCCGCGCCGCCGCTGCTCCAGGTCACGCCGGGCACGGGGGTGCAATTCGTGGCGTTGACGGTGGCCGTGAGCGTCGCGGTCTGTGCGATGGTCAGAGTCACCGGATTGGGCGAGACGGACACACTTTGCACCACGCACGACGGTCCAGCGCCGTTGCGACACGCCGCTGCCGCCACTATCAGAGCGACAAGAGTCAAGAGCGGCCGCCGATTTGCGCGGGCCGCGGTGTTGAGCATGAGTCCGATCTCCGGAATCACAGTTTCACGGCGTTTGACAGCCTCGCCCAGGGGTCAGCTTTGCACCACCTGAGGAAAGAATGGTTGTCTGTCCATTCGAGAAATCCGGGTCACTACCTCGTCTTTACAACGTCTTCAGGAATGCGATCAACGCCGCCCGCTCGGTCTCCGACAGCCCGAGGAAACCATCGCGCGCCCGCGCGCTCTCACCACCGTGCAGCTGAATCGCCTGCTCCAAGCTCTTGGCGCGGCCGTCGTGCAGGAACTGCGTCGCCGCGCGCAGCCCGATCAGCGGTTCGGTCCGGAACTCGGCAGGCGTCGCCTGGGTGAGGCAAATGTCCGCCAAATCCGGGCCCATGTCGTGCAATAACAAGTCCGTGTACGCCGCGACGTCCTTATTGCTCAGGGCGTCGATGGGCGAGCTTCCGGTGCGGAGCGTCGGGATATGGCACCCCGCGCATCCCACGCTGCCGAACAGCTCGCGACCACGCCGAGCGGCGGAGTTGGCCTTCAGCGGAGTGGGGGCCGCGAGGAAGCGGACGAAGGCGTCGGTCAGGTCGACCGCTTCCTGGTTGATCTCGGGCTCGGGCACGGGGTCGACGCCCGGGGGGATCGGGTTCCCGCCGATGGTTTCCTCCCTCGGCGAAGCCGGAGTGGTAACGCCCATCTCGATCGGGAAAGCGCCGGCGTTGAACTCCTGCAGCGTCGGGACCAAGGCCTTGCGGCCGAACCGGCCCAGCCGTCCATCGAAGAAACGATTGGGTCGGCCGGAGATGCTGTCGCCGTTCCGGTCGGCGGAGTCGGCGTAGGAGAGGATGACTGAATCGGGCACGAGGTCCAGCAGCCCGCGTCCAAACACGACCGGCGAGGTGCGCAAGGCGCGCCCCGTGGCGCTCGGTGGAAACGGCTCGGAGTCGATCCCGAGCGCGGCCTTCAGGGCCGGCGTCACTTGCTGATGGATGACGATCCCGCCTTCCTGGACCAGCGGGTCGCAGATGGGTGGACGGAACGCGGACGCGTGCACCTCGACTTCGTCGCCCACGCCGCCCGCCACCGGATCCTCGTGACATTCGCCGCACGCGACCGAATTGAACGTCGGCCCGAGCCCGGTCGTGGGCGTGAACACGCTATCGAACACGACGCGGCCCCGGTCGAAGAGGGTCCGTTGGTCGGCGGTCAACCCGCGCACCGGGTCACCCAGCTTGAGCGACCGCTGACACGCCGCAATGGAGAGCAAGGCCGCGACAGCGGCCCACCGCGCCACCCCACTCATGGTTGGGAATCCGGCGTTGCGCTCCCTGCGGTGAACTTTTCGACGCGGTCGGCCACCAGGACGGTGTCCATCATGCGACAATCGGCACGCACGATGTCTCCGACCTTGATGTCGGATAACGCGACCGTCACCTGGTCGCTGGTGATCTGTGTTTCCGGGACCGTGCGGATGTGGATCAGCTGCAGGGCGAATCCCACACCGGTGATGATCGTGAGGGAGCGCGTGGCTGGCTTGACGGATTGGACCGTGCCCTGGACCACGTACGCCGCGGGCGGCGGCACGGATGGGCTTTGAGATGCGAGCGACAGCAGCAGGACGGGCGTGGCGGCCAGCGCCGCCCAGGCGGGTACGATGGGGTTTCTTGTCATGAGAGTTCCCCTTATGTCACCTGCGCGAATTTCGGTGGAGGCGGCGTCTGGCAGCCGCACTGGAGAATCTGGAGATCGGTCGGTCCTTTTCAAGTGGGCGGCTGGGTGTTTAGCGCCTCCGGGGCCGGGGCCGCAACCGCCCTCGTGTTCGTTGTGATCACCGTCACGTCCTTTCGGCCCAACGCATGCGTCGCGTCGTCCCGTTCGCGTGGGTTCTTGTACACCGCTGCGACGGCGCTGCCGGAGCCACAGAGCCTGACCCAGAGCGGGCCCGTCTGGGCGACCCGCTCGTACACGGCGCGCAGCTCCGGGTGTTTGCCGAAGACCGGCGCCTCGAAATCGTTGCCGCCAAGCCGGCCGACGCTGCCCCAGCTTGCCAGCGCCGGGGCGTCGAGCAGGACCGGACCACGCGCCTCGGTCGCGAGGTGCATCTCGTCCCACCAGCGGTACGCGTCGGTCGTCGCCACGGCGACGCTCGGCACGACGATGAGCGCCGGTGCGGCCGGGAGTGGGGCGAGGCGGTACATCCGCTCGCCGCGCCCCCAGGCGAGTACGAGCGGCGCCCCGCCTGCGAAGAACGCGACGTCGGCGCCGAGCCGCGTCGCGAAATGCAGCAGCTCGTGACGCGGTACCGCATGGTGTGCCAGCACGTTGACGGCATGCAGCACCGCGGCGGCATCGCTTGAGCCGCCGCCCAAGCCGGCGCGCACGGGAATCCGCTTGGCGAGGGCGATCGCTACGCCAAATTTCTCGCCGGTCGCCGCGAGCACTGCGCGGGCGGCGCGCACCGCGAGGTTCTCTGCTTCCGGGCCGAGGTCGGGTCCGTCGATCGTCAGCGTGACACCGGCCGTAGTACGCGACACCACGATCTCGTCGGCGAGCTCGAGCAGCGTGAATGCGGTCTCGATCTGATGGTAGCCGTCCCGCTCGCGCGCTAATATGCGCAGGAACAGGTTGAGCTTCGCGTGAGCGGCAACGCGCAGCCGGTCCGGCGATGTGGCGGTCGCGCTCACGCGGCCGATTCCGGCGTCGCGCCCGCGCTGCGCAAATCCCGCAGATGCAGATGGGCGCGCGACAGCGCTTCGAGGCCGAGGAGGGTGATCGGAATGAAGCCGGCGATGTGGAAGGCGAACGCGTAGGCGAGCGCCAGGTTCGCGCCGATCCCGTAAAACTGCAGCGTGAGACGGGTCGCTCCCTCGAACACGCCCCAGAACCCCGGCGCCGACGGGATCGCCACGCCGAAACCGATCAGCCCC
Organism: Gemmatimonadales bacterium; assembly: GCA_050733375.1. GTDB lineage: Bacteria > Gemmatimonadota > Gemmatimonadetes > Gemmatimonadales > GWC2-71-9 > DASTHG01. Next base: position 7,403 of record JBOHST010000060.1, on the reverse strand, counting down.
TGCAGCAGCAGCGCGCCTTCGGCGGGGACGGGCAGCCCGAAGGCGAGGAAACAGAGCGCGAAGGCGGCCGCGTTGACGAGCCATAACGCCAGCGACCACGCCACAACGGCGGCGAAGCGGGCGGGGCTCTTCAGCGCGGCGAGGCCCGCCACCAGCCCTTCCACGACGGTCGTCGCGCGCGCGGCCGCTTGGGCCGGGAGGATCGCGCGGGCGACCCGTTCGAATCCGGCGATCCACGGGGCAGGACGAAGCACGACGACGCAGGCGAGGACCAGCACCACGCCGAACGCGATGGCCGCGCCGATGGCAATGCGCGACACCGACGTGCCCCGCAGCGCGGCGTGACTCGGGAATGACGGGGCCGCGATGGCCAGCGCCATCAGGCCGAGCATCGTCAGGCCGTCGAAGATGCGCTCCACGCCGATCGAGGCGAGGGCGGTTGTGAAGCGGACCGGCAGGTGGCGGCTCACCACCCAGGCGCGCGCGAACTCGCCCGCTCGGGCCGGCAGCAGGTTGTTGGCCATGAAGCCGATCGCGGTCGCGTCCCACAGCGGGCGGAGCGGGTAGCGATGCCCGTGCACGTCGCGCAGCAGCACGCGCCAGCGCAAGGCGCGCAGTGGGAAGGTGAGGGTGGCGACACCCGCCGACGCGAGGATCAACAGGAGCTTGGCGCGGCGCGCTTCCGCGAGCACTTCGCGCATGTCCACGCCGTGAATGGCCCAGGCGAGAAACGCCGCCGTGACAGCCAGTCCGAGCGGCCACGCCCAGCGCGACGGACGGTTACGCGCCGGGCTCGAAGGCGAGGACAACGAGATCGCAGACTTCTTCGAACAGGGCGGGCAGCTCCTCGGGCGGCGTCCGTCTCGCGAGCTCGCGCAGCTGCTGCGCGCGGGCCAGCGCGGCGGGGCCGCGATAGAGGAGCGTCTGCATATCCACCACGGGCACCAGCGACGGTGGTGTGGGTCGCCTGGTGTCGCGCGCCGGTGCGGCGGGAACCGCCGCTTCGCCCATCAACTCCTCGAGTGAGGCCGGGCCAATCCCGGCCGCCACCATCCGCTCGTACGCGATCCACGAGCCCACCAGATCCGCTGTTTCCGCCGGGACCTCCGACCTTTCGGTCAGCAACAGCGGCGGGAGCTCGGGCTTGGGCGAGCCCGCCGGCTCGATCAGGATCTCGCGCAGCGCCTCTGGAGCGGGCGGGGCAGGCGGCGCGGGCGGCGCGGGCGGCTCCGGTGGTGCGGGAGCCAGCGATTCGATCGGGACGATCGGCAGGAGCTCCGGTTCGATCGGCCGGGCGACGGGAGCGGGTGCGGCCGCAGGCGGAGCGGCCGGCGCCGCCAGCGCGTTGATGAGCGTCGCCACGCTCGCGAGCCCGGCGGCAAGCCGCGTATCGTCGGCGCTGTCGGCTGCGGAAAGGAGCTCGCTGGCGCGTCGCAGCGCGGTCGCAAAGCGCGCGGGCTCGCGCACCGCATGGCCCAGCGCGACCGCTTCCCGGGCCGCGTCGACGAAGCGGCTGAGGCTCTTGGGCAGCGGTCCTTCTCCTGCGACGGACAGCGCCCGGAACGTCCCGGCCAGGGTATGGACCCGCAGCTCGCGCTGCGTGGCGCTGGGTGCGCGCTCGATCGCGTCGGCCGCGAGGCGCAGGTGCTCGCCGTGACTCACGAGCTCCATGCGTGACAGCGGCGCCGCCTGCGCCGCCCCGGCTCCACGCTGCACGATGTGCGGACTGGCGTCGTCGAAATAGAGGTCGCTGATCGATACGATGACCGGTTCGCGGTCGAAGAAGTGAGCCAGGTGGCTCGCGAACTCACGAAACGCCGGACCATCGGGATCGGGCCGGCCCCGCTCGGCGACCTCCCGGGACGCTTGGGCGATCGCCGCCGCCGCGCCCTGGAAGAAGTCGGGGGTCGCGGCCGGCGTGGCCTGCGGCGCGCCCCGAACCACGTCGGTGATGGCGCGCTCGATGCCTTCGAGGACGTCAGGAAGTGGCGGCAGGTCGTTGAGCGCGGCGAGACCGCGCAGCGGCTGCAGCGTGCGCAACACGTGCTGCAATGGATCCCGCGCCGACGCGCCGGCGCGCATGGCACTGGCGGTGCGGAAGAGGGCGCTCGCGATCGCGGCCCCTTCCCGCGCCACGAACGCCCGCGCGCCCGCGTCCAACCCCACCGCTTCGGCGGCGCGCAGGATCGCCGAGGGGCGGCCCGAGAGCTGCTCCAGCTCCTGGCCGAGCGCCTCGGCTTTGGCGGTGTCGGCGTCGGTCCAGCCCGCCACTCGGCGGACCAGAATCTTCAGATCGTCTACCGCGCGGATGGCGACCTGACGCGTGCCGGGATCCCAGCCGCGGCGGCCCTCTCGCAGGCTGCGGGCCAGCGATTCGAGGCCCGCGGCCGCGCGGGCAATCGGGGTCTGACTGGCCATCAGCGCGCTGCCGCGCAATGCCCGCGCCAACCGCACGAACTCATCGGCAGCGGGGGCGCCCTCGGGCGCGAGCAAGGCGTCCAGCCGCTCGAGATACTCCCCCGCCTCGAGGGCGAAGAAGTCGGCCATCGCGAGCGGCGCGCCGGGCGGTTGAGTCATGACGAACTCAAGCTAAAGGCGCCGTCGGCTTTCGGCTATCGGCGACGAGCTTCCGCATCCGCTTCACCGCTTCTTCCATGCCCCACATGACGGCATTGCTCACAATGCTGTGCCCGATGTTCAGCTCCTCAATCTCGGGGATGGCGGCCACCGGCTGGACATTATCGTAGGTGAGGCCGTGGCCGGCGTGCACGGCGAGCCCCAGCGCGCGGGCGTGTGCCGCCGCGGCCGCCAACGCGGTGAGCGCGCGCCCGCTTTTGCTCCAGGTATGTGCGTAGCGTCCGGTGTGGAACTCGACCGCCGGGACGTCGAGCGCCGCGGCGCGATCGATCGTGCGGGGATCGGGGTCGATGAACAGGCTCACGCGAATCCCCGCGCCGCGCAGGCGCTGCACCGTCTGGGCGAGGCGCCGGTCGCGGGCGCCGCCATGCAGGGCGAGGCCGCCTTCGGTCGTGATTTCCTGGCGCCGCTCGGGGACCAAGGTGGCCTGGAACGGTCGCAGGCGGACGGCGAACCGCACGATCTCGGGGTTCGCGCCGAGCTCGAGGTTCAACACGGTGCGCACGAACCGTGCGAGGCCTTTCACGTCGGCGTCCTGAATGTGACGCCGGTCCTCCCGGAGGTGCACGGTGATGCCGTCGGCGCCGCCGCGCTCGGCTGCGGCCGCCGCGCGCAACGGGTCGGGCTCGTCGGTGCGACGCGCCTGCCGCAACGTCGCGACGTGGTCGATGTTGACGTAGAGGCGCATGGGTTCTTACCTTCGGATTGTTCCACTCACTCGAGGTGACCGGCGATGCGACGACGGCTGACCGTGCTCGTGTGCGTGCTGGGGATCGCTTGCGGGGGCCGCGGCACGCAGGCACCGGCGCCGGCGACGATGAACGACGCGCTCATGCAGTTCCTCGACGCGGTGAAGACCAGGGACGTTCAACGAATGGGCCGGCTGTGGGGGACCACGCGCGGCCCGGCCGCGGAGTGGATGCCGGATTCGGTCGTCTCGATGCGGATGACCGTGGTGCAACGCTACCTGTCGGCCAACGGGTACCGGATCGTCGAAGGGCCGCTGGCGGTGCCCGGTGGGACCGACCGGCGACTGTTCCGGGTCGAGCTGCAGCGCGCGCAGTGCACGCACGTGCAGCCGATCGAGCTGGTGCAGGTCCGTCGCGGCGGCTGGCTCGTCTACGACGTGCACCTGGAAAGTGCCGGGGGCGCTGGCGCGCCCTGCAAGCCCACGGAGCCGGGAACCGGACCCTAGCGCGCGGACGTTCTTTCATTCAGTCAGTTCCAGCAGGATGCCGGCGGTCGACTTCGGATGCACGAAGGCGATGCGACGGCCTCCCGCACCGTGGCGCGGCGTCTCATCCACGAGGCGATAGCCGGCGGCGCGGCAGCGGGCCAGGGCGCGGTCCAGGTCCGGCACGCGGTAACAGACGTGGTGGATCCCAGGCCCGCGCCGGGCGATGAACTTGGCGATCGGACTGTGCGGATCGCGCGGCTCGAGCAGTTCGACGTCCACGTCGCCGCAGCGCAGACTGACGATGGTCGCCCCGTCGGCCTCTTCCGGCTGGCCTGGGGCGAGCCCTAGTACATCGCGGTAGAAGGGCAGGGCGTCGGCAATGCGGGGAACGGCGATGCCGACGTGAGCGAGGCGCGGCGTGGGCTCGGACATGCGAACGGGAACTTAACGATAGGACGAGAAGGAGCAATCGGCATGACAGACACACATCCCGTGGCGGTCACGGACGCCACGTTCGGAGCGGAAGTCGAGCAGCAGAAGGGACTCGTCGTGGTCGATTTTTGGGCCACCTGGTGCGGTCCCTGTCACGTGGTGGCGCCGATCCTGGACCAGCTGGCGGGGGAGTACGGTGACCGGATGAAGGTGGCCAAGATGGACGTTGATGCGAACCAGCAAACGAGCATGCGCTTCAACGTCCGCTCAATTCCGAGTATTCTGTTCTTCAGGGACGGCCGTCACGTCGATACGCTCGTGGGGGCCTACCCGAAGGCGGCCTTCGACGAGAAGATCCAGCAGCACCTGAAGTAACCGCTCCCTCCCCGGAGGGTCGAGATGCGCGCGAGCACCGCTCGCCTGACGAATTCGCCGGTCCGGCTCGCGGAGCTCGACTTTCCGCAGACCGGCCGGCTCGTTCATCGAACCCGGCTCGCGTTCATCCATCTCGACAACGTCCTGTCGTTCGGGAAGCGCGACCGCGATGGCCGCGTGGACGGCTATCTCGTCGCTTGGCTGCCGGACGAGTGCCTGGTGCTGTTGCTGCGCGCCGGCGAGGCGGTGAACGCCGTCTCGCTCCACACCACCGGTCGCGAAGTGATCCCGATCGCCGAGACGCTGCGGCGTATGCAGGCGGAGACGGAGCGCGGCGAGCTGGCCTACTGCACGGCTCCACTCGAGCAGCTCGCGTGGATGTACCAATCCTGCGCCGAAACGTTCAGTGTGAAAAGCGTCGACGCCCGCAAGCCGGATGCGCTGTTTCCCGCGCTTGCCAATGAGCAGGCCACGGGCGTGCTCGAGCTGATCTCCAACGGCCGCGTCTCGTATCTCCGGTTCGACGGCGGTCGCTTCGCCGGCGGATTTTTCTGCAATCGACCCGAGAGCGTCTCGGTCCCCAAGTATGTGGAGTCGTTGTTCCGGGACGCGCCGGACGGCAATCCCCCCGCATTGTCGGCGCTGCTGTTTCCGTACGCGGCCGAACTCCCGGTGCAGGCGCCGGCGGCGCTGGTCAATACCTATCACGAGCTCTTCTGGCGCATCACCGATGCGGTTGAGCTCGAGGTGCCGGGCGAAGGAAAGCGGCGCTCGCAGCGCGTGGCGGCGGGTCTCGGCGCCACCCATCGGGCGCTCGAGCTGCTTGCCGCGCCGCGCGACGCGGCGCTGCCGGATTCGGTCGTGCAGCCCCAGGAGCTGGCGCTCGCCCTCACCGATTGGACCCGACAGTTGTTCGACGGCGTAGAGATTCTGATGCCCGGGACCGCCCCCAAGGTGCTGCGGGAGGCCACCCGGGTCCACCGATACGTGCTCCAGTCGGCCGGCTTCTACGACCGGCTGCCGTGGCCGGTGACGTGGTAGCGTGCGCGGCACGTTGTACGTCGTCGCGACGCCGCTCGGAAATCTCGGCGACCTCTCGCCCCGCGCCGCCGAGACGCTCAAACACGTCGCCGCCGTAGCGGCGGAGGATACCCGCCGCACCCGTCCGCTGCTGGCCCACGTCGGCTCCGGCGCCGAGCTGGTCAGCGTGCACGCGCACAGCTCCCAAGCCGCGATTGAGCGCGTGCTCCGCCAGCTCGCGGGCGGCCGGGACGTCGCGCTTGTGACGGATGCCGGCACGCCGGCGGTGAGCGACCCCGGGGTGGCGCTGGTTGCGGCGGCGCGCGCACACGACTTTCCGGTGATCACCATTCCCGGCCCGACCGCCGTCGCGGCCGCGCTCGCGGTGTCCGGCCTCTCCGCCGACCGATACGTGTTTCTCGGCTTCCTGCCGCGCAAGGGCGGGGATCGGCAACGGTTGCTGGACACCATCGCGAAGAGCGAATGGACCGTGGTCGTGTTTGAGGCGCCCAACCGGACGGCGGAGTTGCTCGACGATCTGGTCGCTGCGTGTGGCGCCGAGCGTCGCGGCGTCGTGGCGCGCGAGCTCACGAAATTGTTCGAGGAAACGCGCGACGGGACCCTCGCCCAGCTGGCGGGTTACTACCGTGACACGCCGCCGCGAGGCGAGGTGACGGTGATTGTCTCCGGCACCGGCGTTCCGGCGCTCGAGGCGCCGCGCCCCGATCCCGAAGCGCGCGCTCGCGCCCTGCTCGCTGAAGGTATGACCCGGCGCGATGTCGCGGATCGGCTCGCTCACGAGACGGGCATTTCGCGCAACAGCGCCTATCGATTGGTCAACGAGCTGTGAGAATCGCCGCAACGCTCACCATCGGCCGCCTCCACTATGACGGCGGCGGCGACTGGTACGGCAATCCCTCGAGTCTCCCCAACCTGCTCGCCGCCATCCGCGAGCGCACGACGCTCCCGGTGGCCGAACGCGAACGAGTCGTCAGTCTTCAGGAAGCGGCGCTGTGGGAGCTGCCCTACCTCTATATGACCGGGCACGGCAACGTGCGGTTCTCGGACGACGACGTGGGCGTATTGCGCCGGTTCCTCGAGCAAGGCGGGTTTCTGCACGCCGACGACAACTACGGGATGGACCGGTCGTTCCGGCGCGAGATCGCCCGGGTGTTCCCGGACCGGCCATTGGCCGAGGTCCCCCTGACTCACTCGATCTACCACCTGGTCTACGACTTCCCCAACGGAATCCCCAAGATTCACGAACACGATGGCCTCCCGGCCCAGGGGTTCGGCATCTTTTCGGGGGACCGGCTCATCGTGTACTATTCTTATCAAGCGGACCTCGGGGACGGCTGGGAGGACCCGGAAGTCCATCACGATCCGCCGGAGCTGCATGAGGCCGCCCTGCGCATGGGGGTGAACCTGTTTACGTATGCGGTGAGCTCGATTCGGTGACGGAAACCACCCGCTCGCTCCGCCGATTGGGGCGGCCGCACGCTCAGGCCCGTGCTCTCGCCGCCCTGCTGTTGGGTGCGGGCGTCGCGTTGGCCGCGGCCGCGGTCGGCGTGCGGCTCGCACCGCATCTGGCGGCGGTGCTGGGCGCGTGGGCGGCGATCGCGGCGGCGCTGGCAGGCGCGGGGCTGCTGGCGCGCCATGCCTTCGCGAGCGCCGAGGTCGCGCCTCTCGCCCGTGCGGCCGAAGCCGTGGCGGGCGCTCGCTCGGGCAGCGTCGCCGCGCTGCTTGCGGCGCGACCCGGGCC
>JBOHST010000059.1:0-12962 GCA_050733375.1 Gemmatimonadales bacterium | reverse complement strand
CGACGCGCTTGTACGCGATGTTGCCGAGCTTGAAGTACACGTCATCCCCCAGCTCCGGGGCGAGCTCGACCGCGCGCCGGTAGGCGGTCCACGCCTCGTCGTAGCGCGACCCGCGGTAGGCAAGGTCACCGAGATTCTTCGAGAGCTGTGGCTGGGACGGCTCGTCCTGGATCGCCGCCCGCACCAGCTCCTCGGCGCCGCGCAGATCGCCGCTCAGCTCGCGCAGCACCGCGAGGTTGTTACGCAGCACCGCGCTTGCAGGGTAGGCCGCGATGCCCGCCGCCCCGGCCTGCTCGGCCACCTCGAAGTCTCCGCCCAGCGCCGAGGCCAGGGCCCGGGCCCAATACCACACCGCGGGCGGCTGCTGGTTGCCGTACAGCTCCTTGGCGCGGTCCAGCCGGCCACCGGCACCGGTGTGATCCCCGCGCTTCAGGGCCACGATGCCCCACCCGAGGTAGATGCGCGGGTCGTTGCGCGCCCGGGAGGCGGCTTCGGCGCAGGCCGCCTCCGCCTCGTCCAATCGGCCGAGCTGCTCGAAGGCGAATCCGAGGTTGTGCAGTACCGCCGGCCGGCTGCCGCCCTTCTCGGCGGCGAGTCGCAGCGACTCCATGGCCTCGCGCCAGCGCGCCTGCTTGAGCGCGACCAATCCGAGAAAGAACAGCGCGTTCGGGTCACCGACTCGCAGCTCGGCCACACGCCGGAACTCGCGCGCCGCCTCGTCCAGCATCCCCGTCTTGTAGAAGGCGACGCCGAGGTTACGGTGCTCCTCCACCCGCGCGTCGGTCATCTTGCCGACTTCGGTCGTGGCGGTGCGGCCGGCGCGATGCAGGAACCCAGCCGTGATCAGCCCGTAGAGCGCTTTGCCGATCTCGAATTCGCCGGCCCCGGAGTCTTCGATGATCTGATTGACGTCGCGCGAGCCGTCGAGCAGCGGCAGGACCCGCTGCTGTGTCTCGGTGAGTGTGGCCTCGCTGATGTCGAGCCGCTCGTGGTCCACGATGAAGATGATGTCGAAGGAGGGGACCTTTTTTTCGATCAGGCCCCATTCGTCCACCCGGCGCGCCCCCTCGAGCAGCAGCGATTCGGGATTGATAGACACCAGGAAGTCCTGGCGCTCGGGATGGACGTCCGCCTCGAAGTTGAACGTCCCCTGGGTCCAGGTGAACAGGAAATAGACGGCCTCCTCGATCTGCACCCGGATGTAGCGCTCCAGCTCGGGTTGCGTGATCGAGCTCTGCTCGACCAGGATCTCGCCCAGCTTCTTGTCGCGCTCTCGGGTCTGGCGCAACACGGCGGCGTCGAGCTGCTCCTGCGTGATCTTTTCGTGCTTGGCGAGAATGTCGCCGAGACGGTCACGGCGATTGACGATCGACGCGTAGCAGATACGGCCGCGGTCGAAAAAGATGTAGCCGAAGTTCGAGCGGTCGGCGATCGACAGACAGCCGGTCTTCTGCCCGAGCGCGAGCAGCTGCAGCACGTCGGGCAACGACGCTTCGCGGAGCGAGCCTTTGATCGCCATCTAGCGCAGCTCCTCGATCAAGCGGTCCGCCGGCGTCGCCCAGTCCCACACGATTTTCTCGCGGCTGCGGACGCCGCCGGCGGTCGACACGACGATGCCGCTGGTGCGGAACCCGACGGTCCGACGTCGCTCGGCCGCGGTGCCGCCCTCGAGGACGTCGCGGGCGAGGCCGGCGCTGACCGGCACGTCCTGCGCCGCGGCGGCGCTCACCACGCGCTGCAACAAGCCGACCAGGCTGCGCACCGAGTCCGTCGGCCGATCGGCCAGGTAGTCGATCAGCGCCGGTTCATCCGGGACCTCTTGCACGCCAAGGGCGCGATGCACCACCGCCCGGCGCACCTCGCGGTCCGGCTCGGTGATATCGACGACGAGCCCCCCTTCGAGGCGCGAGACGATGCGCTGTTCGATCCCCTGGAGCTGCTTCGGGTGGACCGGCGCGGTGAACACGAGCTGGCGCTCCAGGTCCTGGAACAGGTTGAACAGGTTGAACAGCTCTTCCTGCGTGCGGTCCTTGCCGACGAGGAGGTGGATGTCGTCCAGCAGCAACGCGGTGGCCCGCCGGTACCGGGCGCGCCACCATTCCATGCGGTTGCCGTCGATGGCGGCGATCAGCTCGTCGATGAACGCCTGCGTCGACAGGCAGGCGACGATGGCGCCAGGCTGTGACGCCAGCTCGATGCCGAGCGCGTTGAGAAGGTGGGACTTCCCGACGCCGCTCCGTCCGATCAGCACCAGCGGATTGTACCGGCGCCCCGGCTCGTCGATCACCTCACGGGCGACGTTGACGGCGAGCTGGTTGGACGTGCCGACGGCGAACGTGGCGAACGGAAGCGCGGCGGAGGGCGCGGGCGGCGGCGCCGCCCCGGCACGCACGCGACCAGCCGCTTCCTCCGCTTCGGCCAGCCGCTCCGGATCCCGGAACACGCTCTGCCCCGCGGCCTGCGCGTCGAATTGCGCCACCTCCGCCTCGAGCGCCCGCAGTCGCTCCACGTCGCGGGCGAAGGCGGCGATTTCCTCGTCCGGCGCGAGCGGCGTCTCCTGCTCGAGCAACGCTTCGAGGCGCCGCGTGCGGTACCCCTCCCCCTCCCATCGCAGGATGGCCTCCGCGATGCGGGCGCGCCACGCTTCTACCGCCTTCCCGACCGTGACCGTCACATCGGTCAGGAACGCGGCGAACTCGTCGGGCGACACGCCGAGCTCGGCGGCGGCCGCGGGGCTGGGGCCCGCCGCCGCGGCGCGCGCCTCGAGGCCGAGCAGCGCCTTGGCTCCCTCGGCGGTGAGGGGGGTCTCGTTCACCGCCTGGTAGGCGACCAGTCGGTTCAGGACCCCCATCAGCTCGCGCACATTGGTGAATTCCGCCGCCGCCACGGTTTCGAGCACCCCCGGCTGGAACTCGGCGCCGCGCTCCTCCGCCTTGCGTCGCAGAATCGCGACCCGCGTCTCGTAGTCGGGCGCGCCGATGTCCACCACGAGACCGCCCGAGAAGCGCGAGATCAACCGCTCGTCCAGGTCCGCGATTTCGGCGGGCGTGCGGTCGCTCGTGAGCACGACCTGGCGGCCGGCCGTCTGCAGCGCCTCCGTGAGCCGTAGCAGCTCCGCCTGCATCTCGCGCCGGTTGGTGAGGAACTGCACGTCGTCGACCAGCAGTACGTCCACCATCTGGAAACGCCGACGGAACGCGTCGCCCTGCCCCGCCGCGATGGCGGCGTGGAACGCTTCGACATACTCGTCGAGTGTGAGGTATTCGACGTTGAGCGTCGGGGCGAGGCGCTTCGCGCTCGCGCCGATCGCCATCAGCAGGTGCGTCTTCCCCAGCCCCGAGCCGCTGTAGATGAACAGTGGGTTGTAGGCCGAGCCTGGACTCTCCGCCACCGTGCGGGCCGCGGTCACCGCCAGGCGGTTGGCCGCGCCGACCACGAAGGTCTCGAAGGTGAACTTCGGATTGAGCGCGGTCGTCACGCCGGCGCTCCCTGCGCCAGTCGCCGCAGCACCTGCTCGGTGATCGTCTTGAGGGTCTCGAACACGCCGTTGCCGTGCAGCGCGTCGGCCGGAAAGCTCGGGACGCCGCGGAAGTTGAGGGCGTCGTCGAGCTCGATCGGTTGCAGGATCAGCTCGCGCGGCAGGTCCTGTTTGTTGTACTGCAGCGCCAGCGGCAGGGCGCGGATGTCCACGCCGTGCTCGAGCAGGTTCGACTGCAGGTTCTGCAGGCTCTCGAGATTCTCGTCCAGCTGGCGCGCCTGGCTGTCCGCGACGAACACCACGCCGTCCGCGCCTTGCAGCACGAGACGTCGCGTGGCGTTGTAGTACACCTGGCCGGGTACGGTATAGAGCTGAAACCGGGTGGTGAACCCCGAGATCTGTCCGAGGTCGATCGGAAGGAAATCGAAAAACAGCGTGCGGTCGGTCTGGGTGGCGAGCGACACCATGCGACCGCGGCGGGAATCGGGCACCCGGCCGTAGATGTAGTGCAGGTTCGTCGTCTTCCCGGAGCGCCCTGGACCGTAGTACACGATCTTACAGGTGATCTCTCGGGTCGTGAAATTGACCAGGGACACGCTATCTCCCGAAAAGCAAGTTGAGGCTCTCGTTGAGCTCCCGCTCGAAGTCGGCCGCCAACACCTGCTTCGGGACGCCTGTTTTGGGGCTCGCCGCGCGCAAGTCGGCCACAAGCTGCTCAAAGAATAACTGCACCAAGCCGAGTGACGAAGCATCGAGATCGTAGACCACGAGGACGTTCAGCGGTCCCCGGTCGGTGAGAAATCCGCTCAGAAAGATGCCGTGTCGCTGACCCTGATGGTTGAGGCCCGCGAACGGCGGCTGTCCCATCAGGCGTGCGATCTCCCCCGTGGAGGCCATGATCGCCGCGCCCAGCGCCGAGGACGCCATCACGTCCACGGCGCGCAAGAACCCCGATTGAGCCAGCACCTGTCCGGCCGGGGTCATCAACAACACGAGGCGCGCGCCCGCTTCCGACACGTACGTCGTGAGCGGCTCGAGGGTCCACGTTTCGACGGCGCGGACCGTCCTCACCCGGCCGCCTCAGCCGCGCGCAACAGCTCGAGCCGCACCAGGCCGACGTTGACGTCCGGGTCCGTGATCGCGACGACGAGCAGGGTTTCCCCCGCCGGCACGACGAGCAGCGCACCCTGGTCGCACTGCAGATGCCAGAATTGGCTCGGGCCGAGTCCCGCGGTCACCATCGCCCGCTGCAGCCGCCCGGTGAGACTCGCCGCCAGCGCCGCGACCGCGCCGCCCTTGATCCCTTCCATCAGCTGCTCGGCAACCACCAGCCCGTCGACCCGTGCGACGACCATCGCACCCCGCACGCCGCGCACGTGGGTGATCAGATCGAGCGCCTGGGCCAAGGGAGAGTTGCTCACCGGTGGCGCTCCAGCCATTGACGGGAAGCCTGGGCGGCGCGCTGCGCCAGCATGCCGAGACGACCCAGCGGCACCGACCGATCGCGCACCACGAGCAGCATCGAGTCGGGCGTCGGCTGCACCACGTGCACCTGGCCGCCCTGGCCCTCGGCGGAGAGACCGCGCCACGCCCCCAACCCCAACAGTTTGGCCGTTCGTGACGCCTCCTGTGACACGCCCGCCAGATACGCCGCGACGACCTCGGTGACCTCGACGCCGTCGGGCGTCTTCAGCGCGCCACCAAGGACCAGCCCGGCTGCGTCGAGCAGCAACAGCCCTTCCTGGGCGCCTTCGAGCCCCGCGAACACGCGCGACACGGGGAGCGCCGACACACTGTCCCGCGGTGGCGGCGCCTCCTCTGGAAATGGCAGCGTTTCGGGCTCCGTAGTCGAGGCAGGAGCCGGCGTCGACGGCGGCGGCGACTCGCCGCGGATCACCGCGAACGCCTGCGCAATGTTGGGATCATCCGGCGCGATGCTATGGGCGCTCTGCAGGTGGGCCTCCGCCTGCGCCAGGTCGCCGACCTTGAAATAAAGGAAGGCGAGCCCCTTCAGCGCCCCGGTGTGATGCGGCGCGATGCGCAGCGTCATGTCCCATTCGTCGAACGCCCCCTCGTAGTCGTGCCGATCCGCCAGGATGCGGGCATACAGATCGTGGGCGTCGGCCTGGTGGGGATGACGCTCCAGGCCGTGCAGCGCGACGCGTGTGGCCGCGTCGAACTGTCGTTTCTGTCGCAGCAGCTCGCCGAGCCGCAGAAACACGAGGCTCTGCGGGTCGCGCGCCAGCTCGCCGGTCAGCGTCTTGACGTCGTCAGGCATGTGACCGGGCCCCCATCCCCGCGAGCAGCTGCGCCGCGGCCTTGGCCGATTGGACTTCAAATCGAAGCGCGGCCTCTCGCTCGTCTCCCGGCGCCAACCGCTCCCACTGCTCCCAGGCCTCCACCGCCTCGGCGAAGCGCCCGAGGTGCACCAGCGCGAAGCCGAGCATGCGGTACCCGACGACGGCCAACGGATCGAGGCGCAGGGCGCGGCGCAGCTCGTCCACCGCGTCGGCCGGCCGGCCGGCGGAGACGTGTATGCGACCGAGGAGGAGGTGCACCGCCGGATCGTGCGGCTGCACCGCCGCCGTCCGCTCCGCCGCGCTGCGCGCGCGGTCGAGATCGTGCCGGGCGAAGGCTTCCTCCGCCTCGGCTACGAGCGCCATGGCATCGCCCCCGCTGCTGCGACCACGCGCGGTGCCCGGATCGATCAGGACGATGAGCCCCGCACTCTCGAGGCCGAACAGCGTCTTGGCGATGTCGAAGTCCGAGCGTCCCAGCGTCGCGGCGATCGCTCGCAGGTCCCGGTCCCCGTCGATCAGCGCCAGCACTTCCCATTCGGGCGGCAACAGATCGAGATCGCCGTCACCGCCCTCGGTCGACGGGGCGAACGCCGGTAACACGCCGAGGTGCGGGATGCGGTTTTCGATGCGCGCCCATTCGTCGATGCGTCGGGCGCCCTCCATCAACAACGCCTCCGTCGAAATGCGGACGGCGGCCTCCGCGGTCACGTCCGTGAGCGGTCCCTCGGTGAACGAGAAATAGCCCTCCCGCCAGCCCATGACCTCGAAGACGACTTCCTCGACCTGAAACCGCACCTGGCGCTGCAGCTCGCGCGGCGTAATGGCACCGAGCGAGACGAGGATTTCCCCGAGTCGGCGCGGATCGCCGCGGCGTGTCTGCATGTCGCGCGCACGCTCCAGATCGGCGTCCGTGATCTTGCCGCTGCGCAGCAGCAGTCCCCCGAGCGGGTGTGGGTTGCTGCGAATCTCGGCGTAGATCACGGCGCCGTCGTCGAAGTAGACGGTGCCGGCATTGTGCCGCAGCTCCGAGGTGACGCGCAACGCACCCGTTTTCCGGCTCAGGTCGAGCAGCTGGAAGACATCGTGGATGCCGAGCTCACGCAGCGGACCTTCGATCGCCATCGCGCTACGCCGCGTCGGAGGTGAAGATGTGCTGCAAATCGATGGCCGTGCGGGCGTGCATGCGGGCGCGCTGCGCGAACGGCCCCGACGGATCGAGCCGGGTCACCTGCTCCCAGGCGTGGACGGCTTCGCGGTAACGCCGCAGCCTCGCCAGCACCACGCCTTCGTTGAACAGCGCCGCGACGTGCTCGGGGTCGAACTTCAGCACCCGTCGAAACGCCTCGAGCGCCGCTTGCGGACGCCGGTCGTCCTGCAGGGCGCGGCCCAGCAGGATCAGCGCTTCCAGGTCGTAGGGATCCTGCTCCAGGTGCTCGGCGAGCAGGGCGATCGCCGGCCGCAGCCGGCCGAGCCGGCGTTGCAGGTCGGCGAGCGCCAGCCCCGCCTCGTGATAGGTCGGCAGGACGTCGAGCGCCCGCTCGTAGGCGCGCTGCGCATCCGACCACTGCTCTCGTTGCTCGTGCAGCCGCCCCAGATCGACCCACACCGCGACAAACCCCTGGTCCAGCTCCAGCGCTGCGCGGTAGGCGGCCAGCGCACCACCCCGGTCGCCGACCTTGACCAGCACATCCCCCTGGAGCTTGCGCAGGTCGGCGCGGGCGGGGGCGCGGCTTTGGGCCTGCTGCAGCGCCGTCAGGGCCGCGGCCGCATCGCCCTGGACCGCGCGAGCCCGGGCCACGACCACCAGCGCCTCGACGTCGCCCGGGGCGAGGGTGAGCAGCTCTTCGGCCGGACCGCTGGCTTCGGCGACGCGGCCCAGCGCGAGCAGCGCCTGGATCTCGCCCAGACGCGCGTCGGTGCGCGCGGGATCGAGCGCGCGCACCTCGCGATAGCGCTCCAGCGCCTCACCGTGCAGTCCGCGCTTCGCGTACAGGTCGCCGATCAGCGCCGTGGCTGCCGCCTTGTCGGCCCCGCGTTGCATCGCCCGCACAGCTTCCGCCGAGGCGAGGTCGAATAACCCCTTGCTCACGTAGTCGCGCGCCAGGGCGAGCTGGTCGTCTCGCCCGCGCGGCTCGGCGACCGGCGGCTCCGGCGGAGCGAGCTCCTGAAAGATGTTGTCCAGCAACCGCTGGTCGAAGCTGAAGTCGGCGCCCAACGAATCGGCCGTCACATCCGCCGAAATCTCCGGCACGACGCCGATCGTGGACTCTTCGTATTGCAGGTCGATCGTCAGCGCGAATTTCTGGGAGACGTAGTAGGGATCGAGCTCCAGCGCGCGCTTGGTGGCGCGCAACGCCCCATCGAAGTCGCCGAGATTCGACAGCGCGAAGCTGAGGTTGTAGTGCGCACCGGGGTGCTGTGGGTCCGCTTCGACGGCGCGCGCGAACGCGTTGCGCGCGTCCGCGAAGCGCTTCAGCTCCACCAGCACGAGGCCCACACCGTTCCACGCCGAGGCGTTGCCCGGCTCGTCCGCCAGCACCTGGCGGTAGGCTTCCAGCGCCAGCTGCAGCCGGCGGATATGGAACAGCAGCAGCGCGAGGTTCAGCCGCGCCGCCGCGAACGTCGGTCGCAGGTGCAGCGCGGTCCGGAACGCCTCGATGGCCTCCTCCGTGCCGCCCTGGTGGGCCAGCGCCACCCCGGTGTTGTTCCACGCCAGGGCGTACTTGGGATCGATCTCCGTGGACCGGCGATACGAGCCGACGCCCTCGTCCATGCGCCCCGCCTGGTGCAACACCACGCCGTGCTCGTTCCACAACTTGGGCGAGTCGGGGACTTCGTGGATCAGGGTCTCGTACAGCTCAAGCGCCGCGGTGAAGTCGCGACGCAGCAGGTGGACCTCGGCCATCGCTTGCAGCACCAGCCGCCGGTCCTCGCCGCGCTCCAACGCCAGGCGGTACTCGTGCAACGCCTCGACGTAGTAACCCTTCTGGCGAAACGCGAGCCCCAGGTTGAAATGCGCCAGCTCGCGGCCTTCCACCACCTCCATCTCGAGCGCTTCGCGCACCAGATACGGCTGGCTGCGCCGCTGGCTGAGCCGCTCAATGGACAGGTTGGCCTGGGCGCGCGCCAGCGGGGGGTTCAGCTCAATGGCTCGCTTCGACGCGCTGCGCGCCTCCTGGTGGCGTCCCATGTCGCCCATCACGAAGGCCATCAGGTAGTGCGCGTTGGCGTTGTCGGGATTGAGGTGCACCGCGCGCTCGAGCGCGCCGAGGGCCGCTTCGTTGAGGCCACGGTTATACAGGACCTCGCCGAGGTAGAACTGCACCACGCTCGAGGCCGGGTCGAGCGCCTGGGCCTGCTCGAACCAGTCGGCCGCCACCTCGAGCCGCCCGCGCGCCTTTTCCGCCATCCCCAGCTGGATGACCGCGGCGGCATCACGCGGATGGTGCGCGAGGATCTGCTCGAACTCGGCGACCGCTTCGTCGAACTGCCCCAGCGCGGCGTAGGCGCGTCCCAGCTCGAGGCGCGCATCGCGGTCGTCCGGCGACTGGCGCAGCCGTTCCTGCAGCTCGGAGACACGGCGGTCGTAGTAGCCGGTGTTGTGGTAGGCGATCTCGAGGTTGCGCTGCGCAACCTGCATCTTGGGATCCAGCTCGAGGCCGCGCGAAAACTCCGCGATCGCCTCGGCGATCATCCCCTTCTGATAGTAAAGAACGCCGAGGTTGTTGTGGGCCCCGGCGTCCGTGGGATCGATCCGGCGGGCGAAGGATCGGAGGACGGCGAGGTCGCGATCCGAGAGCGCGGGCGCCGTCACGGGTCAGGTCACGCGGATCGCGTCGAAGATCGCCTTGAGGGACGCGAGGTCGGGGAGCAACAGAAAGTGGCCGTGCAGCTCCTCCTCGGCGTCGATGCGGAATTCAGTCTCGACGCAGAACACGAAATCGCGGTCGTGCCCGAAATTGAGGTACGTCGTGGTGAGCACCGCCGCCGAGAGGTCGATCACGAGGCTCGGCACCGACGGCAGCAGCAGCATCCCCATGAAATCCGACAGCGCGTTCATGTAGGCGCCGGAGAGGATATTCCCCGCTTCTTTGAGCGCCGACTGTTCCAGCGCGTCGAAGCCCGTGGTCGCCCCCCGCGCGCGCCGCAGCAGCATGTCGCACAGCCGCTGTCCCACCTTCTCCGGAAACAGCAGCAGGGTTCGACCGGTGAGGTCGCCCAGCATGTGCATCAGCACCGCCACCACCACCGCCTGGGGATTGCCCAGCAGCTCCGCGACCTCTTCCAGTCGCGCGATGTTGATCTGCGGCACGCTGATCATGATCCGCCGGTTGGTCATCTGCGACAGGGCGGTGGCCGCGTGCCCGGCGCCGATATTGGCGACTTCGCGCAACGCGTCGATCTGCAGCTCTTTCAGGTCGCGAACGTCCTCCATGCCACCCCCTAGACGAGTCCGCCGGCGTCCAGGATCAACGCCGGGATCCCGTCACCCATGATGGTCGCCCCACTGAACACGGGCAGCGTCCCTTGTGGGGCGTCGAATCCCTTGACCACGATCTCGTGCTGACCCAGCATGCCGTCCACCACGATTCCCGTGCGCCGCTCGCCCATCTGGAGCACCACCACCGGACGGCGCGTGGTCAGCGGCCCCCCGGCCGCACCCAGCAGGTCGCGCAGGTGCACCAGCGGGACGACATGGTCCCGCAGCACCATCGCTTCGCGCCCTTCGACGGTGGTGATCGGCACCGCGCCGAACTCCACCGTTTCCGACACGTACGTCAGCGGCAGGACGTAGCGCTCGCCGCCGACGTCGGCGATCAGCGCCCGCACGATCGCCAGCGTCACGGGAAGGCGCAGCACGAACGTGGTGCCCTTCCCGACCTCGGTCTGGATCTCGATCGTTCCGCCCAGGGAGCGGATCTTCGTCATCGCCACGTCGATCCCCACCCCACGCCCCGACACGCTGGTCACCGCCTGGGCCGTGGAGAACCCCGGCCGCCCGATCACCCGCAGCAGCTGATCGTCGCTCAGGGTCTCGAGGTGCGGGTCCACGATGCCTTCCCGCTTGGCTTTCTCGAGGACCTTCTCGCGGTCGATGCCACGTCCGTCGTCGGCGATGCTGATGGCGACGCTGGCACGCTCGCGCACGGCCGCGAGCACGATCTCGCCTTCGGGCCGCTTCCCGCGGCGACGACGCTCAGCGGGTGATTCGATGCCGTGATCCACGGCGTTGCGCAACAGATGCACAAGCGGATCGCCGAGCTCGTCGAGAATCGCACGATCGAGCTCGATCTCCTTGCCCTCCACGCGCAGCGCGACCTGCTTGTCGAGCTGCTGCGCCAGGTCCCGGACCAGGCGCGGATAGCGATCGAACACCTGCCACACCGGCGTCATGCGAGCCTGAATGATCTCGGTTTGCAGCTCGCTCGTAAGTCGCGAAACCTGGATCGCCACGTCGTCCACCGCGGGGTCTCGTCGTTCCGCGGCCAGCTGGTTCAACCGACCCCGGGCGGTGACCAGCTCGCCAATCAGGTCCATGAGCGCATCGAGCCGGCGCAGATCGACGCGGATGTGCCGGCTGCGCTCCCCGGCCTCCGCCTTCGCGGCGCCGCTCTCCAGGTCGGTCACCGCCACGCGCTCCACGTCCCCCGCGCCGAGCAACTGCCGCTCGATTGCTTCGGAGGACGCCGAGCTGTCGAGCCGGAGGGTGAAGCGGCCGTCAAAAACCTCCGCTTCGAACGTTGCGACGGGCGGGGAGACCTGGGTCACGCCGCCCAACCCCTGGGCGCGCCGCAGCACGAGCAGCGCCCGCCCGCCCTTGAGCGGCGCCTCGGGGCGCAGGCTCACCGTCACGAGCCGGCCGGCCCCCACCGTCTCGGGCGGGAGCGAAGCCGGGGACGTCGCCGCGGCGCGCGCCGCAGCGCGACCCGACGGACCCCCCCCGACCCGCTTGGCGGCCGCGTCCAGCGCGGTCCCCAGCCCGGCGACATCTGCCTCCCGCTCACGGCCAGTGGCCGCGAGCTCAATGGTTTTTTCCAGAAGATCGGTGGCGCGAAACAAGAGCTGCAGCACGTCACGGCTTGGAGCACCACTACTTTTGCGCATCCGGTCGAGCAGGTTCTCCATGCGGTGGGCAAGATCGGCCACCCGGGCATAGCCCATGGTGGCCGCCATTCCCTTCACCGTGTGAACCGCCCGGAAGATGCCGCCCACCGGCTCGGACGACGCCGGCGCGCGCTCCCACTGGAGCAGGAGGTGGTTGCAGGCGCTCAGGTGCTCCCGGCTCTCGGCCAGGAACAGCTCGGCGTACTGCGACAGGTCCATGTCAGCCGAGGACGCGCTGGACGGCTTCCAGCACGCGCGAAGGCTGGAACGGCTTCACGACAAAGTCCTTGGCGCCCGCCTGGATCGCCTCGACCACCAGCGCCTGCTGGCCCATGGCGCTGCACATGAGGATCTTGGCGTCGGGATCGTTCTTGACGATCTCCCGCACCGCATCGATGCCGCCCATGTCCGGCATGACAATGTCCATCGTCACCAGGTCCGGCTTCAGCTGCTTGTACTTCTCCACCGCCTGGGCGCCGGTTTCGGCCTCACCCACAACTTCGAAGCCGGCCTGCGCCAGGATGTCGCTGATCATCGTCCGCATGAAGATCGCGTCGTCGCAGACGAGAACAGAGTGGCTCACAGACCCTCCCTAGGAAGTCAGAATGGGGGCCAGCAAAGCCTCGGTATCGAGGACGACGAACACTTGCGCCCCCCGTCGCCCAACGGCGCGCACCAGCTTCGGGTCGAGACCGGGGAGCGCCTGTCGCCCCTCGAGTTGATCGGCCGGGATCGCCAGCAGGTCCAGGACCTCGTCCACGGTGAATCCCAACGGCCGGCGCAGCTTGCCGACCTCGAGCAGCACCGTCGTCCCGGCGGTGGGATCGTCAGGCTCCGGCTGGCCCAGCGCCCGCCACCCCTCCACCACCGTCACCAAACTCCCGCGCACATTCACCAGCCCCGCCACGGGCGCCGGAGCCCCCGGTATGCGAATCGTCGGCAACCGTGGGAGGATCTCCCGCACTGCCTCCGCTTCAGCGGCGCAGGCGAGCGGCCCCACCCGGAACACCAACAACCGGACAATCGTCGCGTCACCCATCCGAGGCAGCGAAGCCAAGATACTGCAAGGGGTTGCGTTC